>NZ_JBFULD010000183.1:0-8413 GCF_056400505.1 Terrabacter sp. P5_B1 | reverse complement strand
TCACACGCCCTCGAGTGCCAACTTTCTCTTCTAGCGCTTGCCGGGCTTCGTCCACGTTGAAGGCGTTTGTTACTACGAGCAGTCGATCCGCGACGCCCACCTGCGACAGCAGGGGGCCCAATGTGCTGCCCTTGAAGGGCCGCCGCGGATCCGACTTGTACTTTGACTCCACTAAGAGCTTCACGTCACGCATCTTCAGCTCAAAGTCAGCTTGGTCACGGGCTCGGCCCGGTGCGGCTGAGATGCCGAGGCCAGGAAGCGTCCGGCGCAATGCTGCGTGGAGAGCTTCGTCGTACTCAGCAGCCGGATGCATAGGCAGGGTTCCTGTCCGCTGCGCCTCGGATAGTCTGCTGCGAAGGCTTTCCAACTCTTGGACGGCGGCACTCTCCCCAGCGTCCTTCGCCGCATCGATTTGTTGGTCGACCGTCTGGACGACTTCCTCCCAGAAGAACTCGTTTCCGGAAACAACTATTCGAGACGGCCAACGGCCAATTAGCGCTAGGACACTTGCCCCCAGCCCCGCAGCAATGAGTGCCACCGCGCCCGATCCTTCAACCACTGTGAACGTCGCGATTGACCCGGCCACCCAAGAGCCGAGCCCCGCGACGCCGAGGGCTATTCGCTCTCTGCGCTTCATTCGGTGGACCTGAGCCGATCCTCGCTCTTGCGGCTGTCGTTCTGGGGACATGTCGCTCACTCTGACACGGTCGGGGCTCCGTAGGGGGGCGACGTCGTTCATCCCCCGGGCGGCAGGACGCGCCAACCTACTTGGGCTAGTGCTGCCATAGCGGCCTCCATTGTCGCCGGTACCACCAAGCTCGTGCGCGCCAGCGCGCTCTTCGCGTGCCGACGAACGGATCCAAGGGGGATCTGCCGAGTGAAGGATGTCGCGGAGCAGGTGCTCGAAGCACGGCGCCTCGTCGAGTCGATTGCGGCGCGCAAGCTACGCCGGCTGGCGGCGGAAGGACACAGGTCCCAGCCATCGAGAACTGCGTTAGCCCAATAAGAGGCAGCCCGCCAGTCGCTACGGTCCCTTGGACATGGCCACTTACCTCCTGCACGAGGTCGACGCGGACACCGCGATTGAGTGGGGAGCCGTATTAGCACGCCGAGGCATACTCTGCCCCGCGAGCATTTTAGTTAGTTCCCGACTTGCTCGGCGGAGAAGAGAACAGCGCTCTCATGGGCACGACACACACGGATCGGCACCGGCAGCTGAACGAGCGCATGCAGACCGGGCAGGTTTCGCCCGGCCCCGTCCGCATCGGCATGTCGGGTTGGCGCCCCACGGCCAAAGGAGTGTCGGCCGCACTCACTCGTGCCGGCGGTCCCGATACCGCTGTTCAGTCCTCATCTCCAAGCGCCTCGCGCAGGAAGCGCGCGATGGCCTCCACCGGCACGTCACCATCAACGTCTACTCGCAATGCTCGATTGCCGCGATTGCCGCGAATGGTGATGCGCTCTTCCTTTTGGATGACCCTGGCACGGATCCAGGTGGCGAATGCCTGGATTGTCTGCGGGGTTTGGAGCAGTGTTACGAGGGCAGCCGAGTCCACCCCCACTGCAATGACAGCCTCAATGAGCTCGCCCCGGAGGATCGGAGCGCGCGCCGCAAGTCCACTCTGTACGAGCTCATCAACACTGTCCTGTGGCACTGAGATCACTACCAGGTGTGGAGGGGCCGGTGATGTCTCAGTGAGTGGGTCGTCGTCCATACATGCATCATCGCCTAACCTCCGCGGCCAGACGACCAACGGAAGCGTCTGTGCGCAACCCGCAACCGGCAACCCGATCGGGTCGCCGGTTCGCTGAACAGACAACTTGCGGGCACAAGCAGGTCACCCAGAACCTCGGCCTTGACGCGGTACGGGAGACGTGCCACACGTGCGCCGGGCCCAGCCCGGAAGTCGGCAGGCCTAGGCAGCCGCCTGATTCGCTCGGGCCCGAGCCACGCCCACTTGAGGTCGAGAAGCGTCACCGTGACAGCACAACCGCAACCTCCGCGCTCAGGGCGCGGCCAGCAACGGCCCTTGCGGGCTCAGTACGGATCAGTGACGGCGGCGGTCGCGATCACCGCGACCCCACGGCTGATCACCAGCGCCAACCCGGTGCGGGCCCACCAACGAGACCGACGCCAAGTGCCTACGATAACCATTCGCCGGGTGTCTAGATGTGAGAGCGTTCAACTTCATCCAGCATCTATAGGAGAGCCGTGAAGAGCGAAATAGCGATCTCGCACCCTCCGACTCCGTTGGTCAGCGAGGCGCTTGAGGTAGCTCTCATCCTTGCCTCTGAGCGTGACCGCGGGGAGCTCGCTGATCTCCCTCACCTGCTCGAGGTGGCGCTGTTCAACAGCGATCGGGCGAGCAGGTCTCGCCTGACTGTCACCCGCCTGGGTGGCGATGCGCTCTTCGCCACCGACGCCGGTGATGACTATGGGCATGCAAGGGGCCGTCTCGCCACGGCAACTCGAGCTAGCGGATGGACCGGCGCCGCGTCGCAGGCTCTAGCCAGACTCAACTATTGGAGCGAGCGCACGGGCGATGTCAACGTTGACACCGTTCACCTCCTGCTCGCGTGTATCGAGGCTGGCGAAACCGATGCCGAAATGGGGCCAGCGATGCGGGGGGTAGGACTGACTGTGCGTGAGGCCCTCCGGGAGTCACTCGGCATACGCGACCGGGTTAGTCCCCAGGACCGGCAGCGGCGCCTGCGCGGGCCAATCGATGCTGGGTCACGTCCTGGCCGCCCGTCCGCGACCGAATACAGCGAATCGAAGGCCGCCGTCCGTTCGCCAGGAATACTGCATTTCGCCTTTCGGTCACAAGCAAGCGGAGCCTTCTTCTCCGACGAACCTGTCCAGCAATATCTTACGAAACTAACCATGTCGTCGCTCGCAGCCAGCGCTGGCTGTTGGTTCTTATGGGTCGCCACTATCGCTTGGTCGACCCAGCATAACGGGTGGCGGTCACTGCTCGCGCTTGCTGGCCTCCTCTTCACAACCAACCGTCTGCCGACACTTGTTGCGGTGCTCGGATCCGCAGCCCCCGCCGCGGTTGCATGGCAATTGGGAGGCTCCATCGTCATGCCAATCGCTGCCCTGTGCTTTCAGGCCGCCGAAATCGTGAGTGACAGACTTGGTTTGCAGGCCGTACGCGCCGAGGCGGCGGAACCCCGTCTTAGTGTAGGTGATGCCCGCCGAGATGCGCGAACCAGCCGGCTCGCGGGAAGGAACATCACGTCAGCCCGTGTGAGTGAGAGGTTCGGTCTTCAATGAGCCGTTCTACGCTTAATCCGTTCGAAGCCTCAACGACAGCGGAGAACCTCCGGGAATGGTTGCTGAATCGCAATCGAACAAACGAGGACAAGGAGTCCTACAGCGACGTTCCGCTCGCAGCTCTTACCAGACCCGGCATGGGATATGAAGCTTTAAAGAGTCCATTGGCGACCGCTTTTGTGCTCTGGGAGAATGGGTCCAGGATCCGCAAGTATTCAAGCAGAAAAATGATAGCGACGTTCGAGGTCGATGACGCCGCGGCGTGGAACAACCTCGTGGTCCGGCACTACCTCGGACCGCGTCTCATCCCGGTAATGGGCTGTGCCGTGATCCTCGGGACCTCGGGGATCCCCACGATGCAGACGATCGTGCTGACTGTGGTGGCTCTGGCCGTCTCGGGATGGGCACCCATCCGGGCGGCACTTGTAGCCGTTGCAGCCGCAATCTGGCTGGCTTTCTTAGCACCCAGCATGTTGATTTGGTTGGCGGCAATAGTATTCGTCTTCAGGGTCTTTCGAGCGGGCTTGAATGTCTTGCTGATGGGGGTCTTCGCTGAGCGGCCCTCCAGTCCGCTAGCGTTCCTCGGAAGCTTCGCGCAGAGCAAGGCCCTCGTATCCCCGCTCTGGTCATCTGTGACCCTTGCAGTGGACAAAGCAACTTCGGAAGATCGCCGACGAACTCGATTCTTCCTCGACGCGGCACGCGAGCACGACGTGGACGGCCGTTTCGCCACCGTTCTACAGCAGTGCGAGGCACTGGCGTGTCTGGCGACTCCGGACTATCAGAAAGCGCTGGCGCTTAGCGAACACTCGCGGACCGGATCCCCTGCCGGCGATCCCGCCTTGGCTGGTTGGCTCGCCGCCCAGCACGGTGACATTCTTAACGCCGCCGGCGAGTCCACATTAGCCGAACAGGCTTGGCGTGACGCCGCCGACTTACTGCTGTCAGCGGGACGTCGAGGCGCGTACTGGTGGGAGCATACCCAGTTCCGCCTGGCCTCGGTACTTCTCTCTGATCTGAACGACACTGCACGTTGCCTTGATGGTCTCCGAATAATCTATCGCTTGCGCCGCCGCGGAATTCGTCGAGGGTCACATTCACTCATCCGGCAAACTGAGAACTGCATGCTGCCTTTAATGTACCAGGCTGGAAACGGCGCAGGGGCAGCTGCACACTTCTCGGCGCTCCTTGCCCGAGGCCGCGAGACGAGCAGGTCGACCTTCGGGATTTCAAAGGCGGAAGTTGCAACGGAGCAAGTCTTGCTCGCCGCCCTAATACTCGACTCGACAGATCACTCGGAGGAGTACAGCGACATCTTCGAGATAGACGACCGCGCCGTCGCCTTGGAGGCAGCGGCCGAGGCCGCCGCCAACGCTCTCTTCGCGTTGCACGCTACTCCCGCGCCCACGATTACAGCGCAGGCGTACGCGGTGCTCGCTGAGGTCCTTCGGCGGCAGGGAAATGTCGACGAAGCACTGGGCAACGCACTCGCGGCGTTGAACATCGTCCAACACGTTCGTTACCAACTTCCGACGGCCCGCTGGCGACAGAACTGGGTCGCGAGGTTCGCGGCCACCTACCAACTGGCCCTTCAGCTTGCTTGGCCGGGGGACGCACCTCTGGTCGCCGAACTACTGGAAGTCGTGCGCGCCCAATCCGTCCCTATGCCCCCCGACCTAGGCGCTACGCTGCTCAGGTCGTCATTTGAGTCGCTGCTGAGCACGGTGGCGCCCGCGACCCCCGGCCAACCTGGCGACGCTATACACATTGAATCCGATCCACTCTTGGATTCGACGCCGCTGGTGATGGGCGCCTCGTGGGTCGGCGGAGACTCTGACGCTGCGACCGACTTCGACGGCATCATTGGCGACCTATTTCCGTTGGGCTGGTACTGGAGTTTTGCTCGAGTGGGCGACCACATCGTGCACGCTTGGCGCGACCCACAGGGAAAGTGGTTCACCGCACGGACGTCATACCAAAGCATCGAACTGCCCCTTCGCCGGCTGCTACTCGCCCTTCCGATACAACTGGCCGGCGAGGAGTCCCTCATCAACCGCCTCCTCGCTAGCCCGTTATTTGCCTCGGACCCAGACCAGACGATTCATGGGGTGCCGGCCAGCCAAGCGCTGGACGCTCTCTTCAACGACCTCGCCCCTTCAATCCCGCCTGAAATCCGTCAGGCGCTTTCAAGTTCACAGCAGCTTCATCAGCTCGTGGTCGCACCAATAGGCAGCCTTTGTCTCATCCCTTTGGCGATGCTTCCGGTCGACCGTGACCGGCGGCTGATGGACGTTGCAACCATCGTTCATATGCCAGCTTTGACGCTGGTGGCGCGACGGGCCGCACAACCGCCGGGGCCAGCAGGCGGCAAGAGCACCGTCGAGAGTGTGATCGCGGTCGTGGCCCCGGACCATGACCCTGCTGTCCAAGCGGCCGACACATTAATCTATGCACTTAAAGCTCCGCGCCGGGACCGCACCGTGGTGACCGGCCCACTACGTCTACCGGACGTGGCAAAGATCTTCAACGGGGCGTGCGCGAACGACCAACTTCTACACATCAGCGGACATGTCGACGTCCCCGACCCCGCAGACCCGGGGTCCTCGGGTCTCCGTTTAGCGGGGGGGAACCTCTTGACGTTGCGCTCCTTCTACAAGCTGAACGCCGCAGGAGGGCAGGCTCTGCGTGTTCCGCGGCGGGTGGTGCTCGCAGGATGCCAAAGCATGGGCGTATATCGGCATGAGGCCGAAGTTCCAACGCTACTAGAGGCACCTGAATGGCTGGGCCTCGGGGCGGCAGTTGTCTACGGCGGGGCGGAACACGTGTATTGCACCCTCTTCCCCATACCGGAGGACCCAACCACTACCCGAATCGAAGACATTCTGGATAGCGCAATGCTCCAGGGCCCAGCGCCCGAACTCGCGCTCCGGGAGGTGCAGCGCGGTGAATTGCTCCGTTGGCGTAGGAGGGAAGGGTCGATGCCCATGGTGTTTTTGGCGTTTGCCTATGTCGGCATCGGCGGGACCCAGAGAATGCCGAGCCCAGTAGAGTTGACTTGGGAAAGTGCTGAGCGCCATCTGCGAGTGGCCTGATCCTACGTCGCCAGCTCCATGAGTCTCTGTCCTGAACGACCTCCGTCAAGGCCTAGATCGCCATGACTTGCTGGCCGAGCTCAGGACTTACGCCCCGTAAATCCGTCGATTGTGCTGTTTCGTGACAACTTCGCCCCGCAAGTTTTGGCTCGATGATCCAGACCTCCTCTGAAAATGATCGCCTCCGCAGCATGTGCACGAACCAACAACGTCAAAGGGCGAGGGCTGCGCCCGTAGTGGGCGGTAGGCGGCAGCTTCCAACACGCCCTATCTGGGCGGGATGGGTCGCCCTTCGTGGGTCGGAGTGGGCGTGGCCCGAAACGGCAAAGCGGCCGGGAGCAACTACGGCCCAGATGGTGTCAAGGGGCAACCGATCGGGCGGTGAAATCACAGTTCCGAGATGCGAGCGGTCCTTGGAGCGCGCGGCAGTCGAACAGCGCCGTCGGCAATCTTCGCGAGATCTTGCCCTTCAGGACCTCCGCGCTCGGGACCTGAGCGCGCACCTCCTGCCGCGCTGCTCGGGCCCAGTGATGGATCGAGCTCGACAGGCGCGCCGCGGCTGATGCCGCGATCGGCATCCTGCATGGCTGCCTCAGAACCGGCGCGCTGTACGACGAAGACACCGCCTGGGCGCACATCTTCCACCGTGCCCCTACACAGCTACAGAACCTGGGATGTCTGCCGCTGTGCGGTCGCTTTAGGAAACTCAATGACTCGGTGGCCGTCCGGCGCCGATGGGACAGGTCCGCAGAGCGGGCAACCAGTCAGCGGAGAGCTGGACGTGCGGAGTGCATCGAACTGCCTCGACTAGACGCGATGACGTGACTGCCCGCCCGCGCGGACGTGCTGCTTGACTCTCTTGCCTTCTGCATGGCGCCGGACGGGATCTACCCCGATCGGGTGAGCCCAGACGGCAGCTCGCGGCATAATGTGGAGCACTGACGTTGTGAGGAGTCCGTCATGGCACGAGATCGAGCGCACGAGGCGATCATCGCCAACGTGGACCTCTTCCAGGACCTGTCCAAGGCGCAGCTGAAGAGGTTGGCCAGCGCGTCGACCGAGGTCTCGCACCCGCCGGGGAAGGCAGTGGCGACGGAGGGCCGCAGTGGGGTGGCCTTCCACCTCATCATCGAGGGGTCAGCAACCGTGAGCAAAGACGGTCGTGAACTGCGCACCCTCGGCCCGGGTGACTACTTCGGCGAGATCAGCATGATCGACGGTCGACCGCGATCCGCGACCGTCACTGCGCAAGAGCCCCTGAAGGCGATGGCGATTCCCCACCAGGACTTCGAGGCGGTGATCGACGAGGATCCCGAGTTCGCCCGGCGCCTTCTCAAAACTCTTTGCGCGCGTCTGCGCGAGGCTGAGGCGAGAGCCTCCGGCTGATCTTCAGCTACGAGACCCATGCCGCTGATCGAGGAGGCGACTTGACCTCAGCGGTACTTGGCGACTACCTCGATGGTGCCCACGATGTGTCGGTTGAACTCGTCAAGGTCCTCGGCCGGGATCCAGTACCGGTTCACGGCATGTAGAGCAGGGCAGGCCGCCTGCGTCACCCACTGGCGGAGCACGACCTGGGAGCAGCGGCCAACGCCATCAACGCCGTTCGCGCGGCCGAGTCCGAAGCGTCTCCGGCCACAACAGCGTCAGCCGATCGCGACGGGGGGCCGAGCTCGCCCGGCGACCACGTGACCCGATGACAGACGCTTCAGCAGTTGTAAAGGATGCCTTCTGCTGCCGCGATCGTTGCGCCGTCTCCGGGCTGACCGTCGGACGGAACGACAGGTACACGTGTGCCGGGCAGTGATCCGTGCACCGGGCGCGAAGAGGGCGGTGTCGCGCGTCCGTGACCGACCGGGCGGTAGCGCAAAGCCTGCACCGTGCCGAGCGGGGAGAGGACCGAAGGTGGACGGCGGGACGGCGGCGGCTTCTGTCAGCGTCGGGTGAAAACTGACCCCTGATCGACGGGTGAAAACGGACCCCTCTCCGTGAGCCTGTGGAGGGTGATCAGCGTGGAGGACTGGGCAGAGATTCGTCGGTTGCA
>NZ_JBFULD010000182.1:0-8439 GCF_056400505.1 Terrabacter sp. P5_B1 | reverse complement strand
GGGAGTGGACGTGCTCGTCTTCCCCGGCGCGGTCTCCGCTGAGCGAGGCTGGGCGAGAGGTCGCGCGTACCGCGACGAGGGGTTGGTGTCCGCGCTCGGTCTCGTGGCCGAGGGCGCTGCCGACCTGGCGTGGGCCCTGGGCACGCCCGACGTCGCTTACGTCGAGGTCCGCAGCGACCTCCTCGACCGGGCGACGCTGAGGGCCCTGCGCGATCGAGGCTGCGCCCTCGCCGTCGAGGCCGGCGGCAAGGAGCTGCCGGACTGGGCCACGACCGGCCTGGTCACCGCCGTGGACCCGGCCACGCTGGATCGGGACATCCGTGCCGTCCAGGCCACGCGCTCGTCCTGACCCTGGCGCGCCCACGACCTCCCCGGCCGGTAGGCCCGGGCAGCCCGGGCAGCCCGGTCAGCTGGGGTTGGCGTTGTAGAGGTCGAGGATCTCGTCCATCGACCCGTCGGCCTCGAGCCGGCCGCTCCTGAGGTAGAGACCACGGGTGCAGAACCGGCGGAGGTCGGGCTCGGAGTGGGACACCAGGAAGAGCGTCCGGCCCTCGGCGAGCAGCGACTCCATGCGCTGGTAGCACTTCTCGCGGAAGTCCTTGTCGCCGACCGCGAGCACCTCGTCGACGAGCACGATGGGTTCGTCGAGCGTCGTGATGAGGGCGAAGCCGAGTCGCACCTGCATGCCCGAGGAGAAGTGTCGGAACGGCATGTCCAGACCCTGCCTGACCTGCGGCCCCGCGAAGTCGACGATCGAGTCGAAGCGCTCGGCGATGGCCTGCTTGTCCAGACCGTGCAGCCCAGCCGCCAGCACGACGTTCTCGCGCGCCGTCAGCTCGCCGAGGAAGCCCCCGGTGAGCTCGATGAGCGGCGCCACCCCTCCGGACACCTCGACGCTGCCCTCGTCAGGCAGCAGCACTCCGGCGATGGCCTTGAGCAGGGTGCTCTTGCCGCCACCGTTGGAGCCGACGAGGCCGACCGCCTCACCGGGGCCGACCGAGAACGAGATGTCCTTGAGGGCCCAGAAGGTCTCCTTGGACGAGGTGTTCTCCCGCCGCAGCACCATCTCGCGGAGCGAGAGCTTGCGTCGACGTGAGCGGTAGAACTCGATCCCGAGACCGTTGACGTCGATGACGTTGTCGTTGCCGGCTGGACGGTCTACCTGGCGCGCCACGTCAGATCTCCTTGAGGACGGCGCGCTCCATGCGCGCGAAAGCGATGGCGCCCCAGACGAGCAGGCCCACCGACATGAGGGTTCCGGTGATCAGCGGTTGCACCTGGAGGGGCGCGGAGAAGAAGCCCGCGCGGTACAGCTCGAGGATGCCGCTGAGCGGGTTGAACCAGAGCACCCGTTGCAGCCATTCGGGAGCGATGTTGAGGGTGTAGATGATCGGGGTGCCGTAGAAGAGCATTCGCAGCACGATGCGCACGACACGGATCGTGTCGTCGGCGAGCACAGTGGCAGGCGCGAGCAGCAGCCCGATGCCGGTCTGGAGCACGAACTGCAGCAGCAAGCCGACCGGGAAGAGGATCAAGCGCCAGTTGAGCGTCGTGTCACCCTTCGCCACGTAGACGACCGCGAAGGCGAACAGCACGGGCAAGGACAGGAGGAACTCGACCCCCTTGGCGATGACGACGCGGATGACCCAGAGCTCCCGCGGCAGGTTCGTCGACCGCACCAGCCTCGCCTCGGCCACGAGCGCCCGTGCGCTCTCGTTGATCGAGGCGTTGAACCACTGCCAGGGCAGCAGCCCGAGGAGCAGGAAGAGGAAGTACGGCTTGTGGCCCGCGTCGGGGCGCTTGAAGATGACGGCGAAGACGACGAAGTAGATCAGCGCCATCGCGAGCGGGTCGATGATCGTCCACATGTAGCCGAGCCAGCTTCGGGCGTAGCGGACCCTCAGGTCTCGCCTGACGAGGGTGTCGAGAATGGCCTTGCGCGCCCAGATCCCGCGATAGCGTTCGATCACCACGCCTCCTCTTCTTCGGGGACGAGCTCTTCGGGGCGGCTGGTGAGGAAGCCCCAGCCCCAGCTGCCGTGCATCGTCGCCAGCACCCCCGGAACCCGAACCGCCACCCCCGGTGCCTCGTGGCGGGCGATGGCCACTCCCCCGATGCCGACGCCTGCCGCGTACGCGGCAGGGATGGCCCACAGCGGCCGCCACACCAGGCCACCGACGAGGCCCACCGCCACTGCCACGAGTGCCGTGGGCGCGGCGAGGTACCTGGCGTTGATGGAGCCCTTGTGGCGGGTGGCCACGACGCGACGCCAGCGGCCGTAGTCGCGGTACTGGCGGCTGAGCGCACGCAGGGTCGGCCGGGGCCGGTACTTCACGGTGAGCGCGGGGTCGAACCAGACGACTCCGCCCGCCTGGCGGATGCGGTAGTTGAGCTCCCAGTCCTGGGCACGGGTGAACCGCGGGTCGTACCCGCCTGCGGCATCGAGCCATTCGCGGCGGAAGACCCCGAGGTAGACGGTGTCGGCGGGCCCGGGGTGGCCGCCGGTGTGGAAGCGCGCGCCCCCGACCCCGAGGGGCGAGGTCATCGCCACCGCGACGGCGCGCTCGAGGTCTGTGACGCCCTCGGCGAGCATGACYCCGCCCACGTTGGCCGCGCCGGTCTCCTCGAGCACTCGTACAGCGCGCTCGATGTACCCGTCGCTGAGGAACCCGTGCCCGTCGACACGCACGATGATGTCGTGGGCTGCCGAGGCGACGGCGAGGTTGAGCGCCTCCGGCGTACGGCCCGACGGGTTCTCCACGACGGTGATCCGCGGATCGCGCTCGGCGAGCCGTTCGGCGACCCCGAGGGTGTCGTCGTGGCCGGGGCCGACTGCGAGCACGATCTGCAGCTCGCCGGGGTAGCGCTGGGCGACGACCGCGCCGACCGCCTCCTCCAGGTGCCGCTCCTCGTTGAGCAGCGGCATGATGACGCTGACCGGAGGTGTTGGGTCCACGCGCGGGAGTCCTTCTCGTCAGGGTTCGGAGACTTGGGGCAGGCATCGCGATCCCGCGCCGGCCGCAACAGGGCTGGATCAGCCTACTGCCCCGAGAACCTACCGCCCGCCAGCGCGGAGGCCGTCAACCGGCCCGGTGGCCAGAGCAGGCGCCGACCCTCACCTCAGCAGCTGACGGGCCATGACGATGCGCTGGACCTGGTTGGTGCCCTCGTAGATCTGGGTGATCTTCGCGTCGCGCATCATCCGCTCGAGCGGGAAGTCCGTCGTGTAGCCGGCGCCACCGAGCAGCTGGACGGCATCGGTCGTGACCTTCATCGCCACGTCCGAGGCGTAGCACTTGGCGGCCGCGCCGAAGAAGGTGAGGTCCTTGTCGCCGCGCTCGGACTTGGCGGCCGCGACGTAGACCATCTGGCGCGCGGCCTCGAGCTCCATCGCCATGTCGGCGAGCATGAACTGGATGCCCTGGAAGTCGGCGATGCGCGTGCCGAACTGCTTGCGCTCCTTGACGTACGCGACGGCCTGGTCGAGCGCGCCCTGCGCGATCCCCACGGCCTGGGCGCCGATGGTGACCCGCGTGTGGTCGAGCGTGCGCAGCGCGATCTTGAGGCCGTCACCCACCTGACCGACGACGCGGTCACCCGGGATCCGCACGTTGTCGAAGTGGAGCTCGCGCGTCGGGCTGCCCTTGATGCCGAGCTTGCGTTCCTTCTCGCCGAAGGTGAAGCCCTCGTCGGACTTCTCGAGGACGAAGGCCGTGACGTTGCCGCCGCGGGGGCCGTCGGGGTCGGTGACGGCGAGCACGGTGTAGTACTCGGACACGCCGGCGTTGGTGATCCACGACTTCTGCCCGTTGACGACCCAGCCGTCGCCGTCCTGACGCGCGCGGCACCTCATCGCCGCGGTGTCGGAGCCGGCCTCGCGCTCGGAGAGACCGTAGGAGAACGTCGTCCGGCCCTGGGCGAGCGGCGTGAGGTAGCGGCGCTTGACGTCGTCGCTGGCGGCCAGGATGAGCGGGAGCGAGCCGAGCTTGTTGACCGCCGGGATGAGCGAGGCGGCCGCGTCGACCCGGGCCACCTCCTCGATGACGATGCACGTGGCGAGGGCGTCCGCACCGACGCCGTCGTACTCCTCGGGCACGTGGGGCGCGAAGAAGTCGGAGGCGACGAGGGCGTCGTGCGCCTCCTGCGGGTAGCGCGCCTCGGCGTCGACGGCGGCGGCATACGGGGCGATCTTGTCCTCGGCAACCGCGCGGACGGCCTCTCGCTGGGACTCGTGGTCCTCGCTCGTCCGGAACAGGTCGAAGTCGGGGTGCGTGCTCACGCAGGGAGCCTACTCGCGGGTTTCGATTAGTAGGACGTCCTCGTGATCGACGCCACGGCCACCGCGTGCCGGACGCGCTGGGCGTCCCACGATGAGGACGTCGACTCCTCTCGGTGGCGCAGGCATACGTAGACTTCCGGCAGGTCATGAGTGTCAGCGACAAGCCCCGGCTCGCTGGCCGGCAACCCTCCAACCGCGGTGGGGTGCCCCGGGTGAGGACCTGGCCACGGACACTCGTCCGCGGCAAGCGCGGAGAGCCTCTCTCCCGCACCGACCCGTCGGTGCGCCGGGCACGCAACCGTCGTCGTGCACCGGCCAGCGACCTGGCACGAGGAGAACGACCGATGAGCGAGACCCCCAGCTGGTCCTTCGAGACCAAGCAGATCCATGCCGGACAGACCCCCGACACGGCCACCGGAGCACGCGCCGTGCCGATCTACCAGACCACGAGCTACGTGTTCGACAACACCGACCACGCAGCGAACCTGTTCGGGCTCAAGGAGTTCGGCAACATCTACACGCGCATCATGAACCCCACCGCCGACGTGGTCGAGCAGCGCGTCGCGGCTCTCGAGGGTGGTGTCGGCGCCCTGCTCGTGGCCTCGGGACAGTCGGCGACGACGCTCGCCCTGCTCAACATCGCCGAGGCGGGCGGCCACATCGTGGCCTCCCCCAGCCTCTACGGCGGCACCGCGAACCTGCTGCAGTTCACCTTCCCCCGGCTCGGCATCGAGGTGACCTTCGTCGAGGACCCCACCTCGCTCGACTCGTGGCGGGCAGCGGTGCGCCCCAACACCAAGGTCTTCTTCGGCGAGACCATCGCCAACCCGAAGGCCGAGGTCCTCGACATCGAGGGCGTCGCCGCCCTCGCGCACGAGCACGGCGTCCCGCTCGTCGTCGACAACACCATCGCCACGCCCTACGTCATCCGTCCCTTCGAGTGGGGCGCCGACGTCGTCGTGCACTCGGCCACGAAGTACCTCGGCGGCCACGGCACCTCCATCGCCGGCATCATCGTCGACGCCGGCACCTTCGACTTCGCGGCCGACCCCGAGAGGTTCCCCGCCTACAACACCCCGGACGAGAGCTACCACGGCCTCGTCTACGCCCGCGACCTCGGCGTCGGCAGCCCGCTCGGCGCCAACCTCGCCTACATCCTCAAGGCGCGGGTGCAGCTGCTCCGGGACCTCGGCCCGGCGGCTGCCCCCTTCAACGCCTTCCTCATCACCCAGGGCCTCGAGACCCTCTCGCTGCGCATCGACCGGCACCTCGAGAACGCCGCGAAGGTCGCAGCACACCTGCAGGGCCACGAGCAGGTCGAGCGGGTCGTCTGGGCCTCCCTCCCCGAGAGCCCGTCGTACGCGCTGGCGCAGAAGTACGCCCCGCGCGGCGCCGGTGCGGTGCTCTCCTTCGAGATCCGGGGCGGCCTCGAGGCGGGCAAGAGGTTCGTCGAGGCGCTGACCCTCCACAGCCACGTCGCCAACATCGGCGACGTGCGCTCGCTCGTCATCCACCCCGCCTCGACGACGCACTCGCAAGGTGGTGACGACGCCCGCCTGGCCGCCGGCGTCACGCCCGGGCTGGTGCGCCTGTCGGTCGGCCTGGAGCACATCGATGACATCATCGCCGACCTCGAGCAGGGCTTCGCCGCCGCCAAGGCCTGACCGCCCGAAACCGGGGTGAAGCGGGTCGGCAGGGCTGGCACGATGGCGGCCATGCCGATCCGCTACCCCGCCCCGCTCCGTCCCGGTGACCGGATCGGCGTGACCTCGCCGAGCTCCGGCGTCTCCGACCAGCTCTGGGACCGGTTCACGTATGCCGTGGGGTGCCTCCGCGACCGCGGCTTCGAGGTCGTGGTGGGCGAGCTCAACCACACCCCCTCGCACGTCAGCGGTCCCCGCGACGCCCGGGCGGCCGAGCTCATGGCGATGCTGCTCGACCCGACGATCCGGGCCGTCGTCCCGCCGTGGGGCGGCGAGACCGGGATCGACCTGCTCGACCTCCTCGACCTCGAGGCCGTGGCCGACGCGGAGCCGACGTGGTGCGTGGGCTTCTCCGACACCTCGACCTGGCTCACCCCGCTCACGCTGGCCACCGGCATCGCGACGATCCACGGGCAGAACCTCATGGACACCCCGTACACCGTGCCGGACGGCATACTCCACTGGGTCGAGGTCGCCGGCGCGAGCCCGGGCGACGAGCTCGCCCAGCGCTCCCCCGGCCGCTTCAGGTCGGACGGCGGCTGGGACGTCTACGCCGGCAACCCCACGGTCACGGTCATGACCCTCGACAGCCCCGGGACGTGGACCCGAATCGACCCGGGGCACGAGGGCGAGGCGGCGACGGTGTCCGGGCGACTCATCGGCGGCTGCGTCGAGACGATCGGGTTCGCGGCCGGCAGCCGCTTCGGTGCGATGGCGGACTTCGCCGCGGCCCACGCGCCGGAAGGACTGCTGCACTACCTCGACATCTGTGAGTGGAACTCCTACGACATCTGCCGCGCACTGCACGGCATGCGGCTGAGCGGCTGGTTCGACCAGGCGAACGGCATCCTCGTCAGCCGCACGCACGCCCCGGGCCGCCCCGGCTTCACGCAGCACGACGCGGTGCGGGACGCGCTCGGGATGCTCGGCGTGCCGATCATCGCCGACGTGGAGTGCGGCCACGTCGCGCCCCACCTCGCGCTCGTCAACGGCGCGCTCTCGACGGTCGTCCACGATGACGACACGCACACGGTCGCGCAGCGACTGGACTGAACGGCGTCCTCCCGGAGGACCGTCACGTCAACCGAGGATTTCGTCGACGAAGCACCAGCGCCACGCCTCCCCCGGTTCGATCGAGCGCATCACCGGGTGCTGCGTCTCGTGGAAGTGGGCTGTCGCGTGCTTGCCCTCCGACGAGTCGCAGCAGCCGACGTGCCCGCACTCGAGGCAGAGGCGCAGGTGCACCCAGGTCGTGCCGTCCCGGAGGCACTCCTCGCACCCCTCCGGTGTCCGGGCAGCGGTGCACGTGTCCGTGGCGCGGAGGTGCTCGCAGGCCGCCTCGATCGTGTCCACGGGGAGCATCTCGCTCTCGGCCAGCCGGCTCTCCTGGTCGTCGAGGCGGTCGAGCATGGTCTCCTCCAGGTCGAGCGATGCCAGCACGGTGCGGAGGACGACGTGGTCGGCCCGGCCCTCGTCGCGCAGCCGGAGCACCTCGTCGCGCTCGGCCTGAAGCATGTGCATGCGGGCGCGGCGGTAGACGGCGCTCGGCGTCTCGTCGGCATCGCCGCTGCGCGGTCCGAGGCGCTCCCACATCTGGTTGAGCCGGTCCTCCGACCGCGACCTCAGCATCTCCCTGGTCGGGTCGTCGAGCTCGGTCATGGAGTCGAGGACGTCGAGCCCCGAGCGAGTCGCGGCCTGCAGCACGGTCGCCGCCTGGAGCGCGTCCTCGCGAGGGTCGGGACCGCGCACGCCGAGCCGTCGGGCCAGTCCCGGCAACGTCGTGCCCTGGATGAGCAGCGTGCCGATGGTGACGACGACCGCGATGAGCACCAGCACGTCCCGGTGGCGTGTCTCGGCCGGCAGGAGCAGGGCCGCGGCCAGCGTGACCACGCCGCGCATGCCCGCCCAGGACAGGACGACGGTGTGCGTCCACGGAGCCGGCGCCTCCTCGTGCAGCAGGCGCGTGCGCAGGTAGCGGAACGGCACGACCCAGACGGGGCGCAGGAGCAGGACGGCGACGAGGGTGCCGACGGCGGCGAGCGTGATCTGCCCGGCGGAAAGGGGCGAGCTGCGCACCTTGGCCAGCACGTAGAAGACCTGCAGGCCGATGAGCAGGAAGACGGCGTTCTCGAGGAGGAACTGGATGGAGGTCCAGTTGATCCGTTCACTGAGGCGGGACGCTCCGGCCTGCGTGCGCGGTGACTTGTGCCCGAGGACCAGACCGGCCGTCACGACGGCGATGACGCCAGAGGCGTGGAGCTCCTCGGCGGGGACGTAGGCCGCGAACGGCACCATGAACGACAGCACGGTGTCGAAGGCCGGCTCGGTGGAGAAGTGCCGACGCAGCACGGTGACGAGCAGCGCGATGCCGAAGCCGATCGCGGCCCCACCGACCGACGCCCACGCGAAGTCGAGCACGACGCCACCGAACGACACACCTTTCGACGCCACCCCGGC
>NZ_JBFULD010000181.1:0-8459 GCF_056400505.1 Terrabacter sp. P5_B1 | reverse complement strand
GGTGGCGTGCGTGGGCGGTCGGCGGTCGAGGTCCTCGCCGGGCAGCCCGGCGTGCGTCGGCGGGGCCTCGCGCTCGAGGCCGCGGTTGCGACCGCCACCGATGCGGCTGACACCGTAGGCGAGCCCCCCGAGCACGATGACGGCGCCGATGACGATGAAGATCAAGAGTGTTTCCACGTCAGCCATCCAACCACGGGGATGACGGCCCCCCGTCCGCCTCGATCCCGTCTCCACCCCGCCCGGACACACGTCAGCCACCGGCGTTGGCCGGTGGCTGATCGAGGTGGGCAGGCGGTCGGACGCGGCCTAGTGGGTGCGGGCGCGCGGGCGACTGAGGGTCTCGGCGCGACGACGTGCCGCGCGTGCAACCCCTTCCCCCTTGGCGGTGAGCAGGTCGCGGCCGCCACGGTGCGCAGGCACCGCGACGACGCCGACGACCGCCACACCGAGCACGGTGACGACGAGCATCGAGAGGACCAGGAAGACCATGTGACAAGAGTGACGCATGTGGCTCTTGTGGCGCAAATACCGTCGGGTGACGATTTGGCAAACTCCAGGTCCGTCTCCCAGCCCGTCCCGCAGGCCCCCCCGGCCGCCTCTACTCGGCAGGTGTGCCGGGGCCTCAGGCCGAGCGGTCGGCCACGTCGCGCAGGCGCTGGGACACGACGGTCGTGACGCCGTCGCCGCGCATGCTGACACCGTAGAGGGCGTCGGCGATCTCCATCGTCTTCTTCTGGTGGGTGATGACGATGAGCTGGGAGCTGTCACGCAGCTCCTCGAAGAGGGTGATGAGCCGGCCGAGGTTGGCATCGTCGAGGGCGGCCTCGACCTCGTCCATGATGTAGAACGGCGAGGGGCGGGCCTTGAAGATCGCGACGAGCAGCGCGACGGCGACGAGCGAGCGCTCCCCACCGGAGAGCAGCGACAGGCGCTTGATCTTCTTGCCCGGCGGCCGGGCCTCGACCTCGAGGCCGGTCGTCAGCATGTTGGACGGGTCGGTGAGGACGAGTCGTCCCTCCCCGCCGGGGAAGAGCCGCTGGAAGACCCGCTCGAACTGGACCGCGGTGTCCTCGAAGGCCTCGGCGAAGACGCGCTCGACGCGCTCGTCGACCTCCCGGACGATGTCGAGCAGGTCACGCTTGGAGTTCTTGAGGTCCTCGAGCTGCTCGGTGAGGAACTTGTGACGCTCCTCGAGGGCCGTGAACTCCTCGAGGGCGAGGGGGTTGATCCGCCCCAGTGCGTTCAGCTTGCGCTCGGCCTGGCGCAGCCGCTTCTCCTGGACCTCGCGCACGAAGGGGACGGGGTCGGGCTGCGGCGCGTCGGGATCCGCATCAGGGTCGGGCACCGACGGGACGAGCTGGTGCGGACCGTACTCCTCGACGAGGTCGGACGGCGCGATCCCGAGCTCCTCGACCGCCTTGGTCTCGAGCTGCTCGATGCGCAGGCGCTGCTGGGTGCGGGCCACCTCGTCGCGGTGCACGGTGTCCGTCAGCTCACGCAGCTCGGCCTGCAGGACCGAGATGTCACGCCGCACGACGGCGAGCTCGGCATCACGCTCGGTGCGCTCGGCCTCACCGGCCGCACGGGCGTGYCCCGCCTGCTCGGCCGACTCGACGAGAAGCGCGTGCGCCCACGTCGCCGCGGTGCGCACGGCGTCGGCCACCACGGCCTCACGCTGGCGACGCGCTCGCTTCTCCGCGAGCCGCCGGCGGGTCTCCTCCTCGTGGCGAGCACTGCGCTCGAGCGCATCCGCGCGGTCCTTCAGGGCACGCGCGCGCTCCTCCCGGGTGCGCAGCGCGAGACGCAGCTCGGTCTCGGCCGCCCGGGCCTCACGGGCGACGGCCTCGAGGCGGTCGCGCTCCTCGGTCGACGGCTCGTCGGCGAAGTCGCCCTCACCACTCGCGGCCTCGAGTCGTTCGAGGAGTGCGGCGTGCTCGGTCTGGTCGGCCTCGAGGGCCGACATCGCGTCGGCGATGGCCTTCTCGGTGCGCTCGACCTCCGAGCGCGCGGCCCGCAGGGTCTGTCCGAGCGAGCCGAGCTTCTCGGCGATCGCGGCCATCCGGGCGTCGCTCTCGTTGAGCCGCTCGAGAGCAGCCTCGACGGCGTCGGTGAGCTCGGCGCAGGTCGCCTCCGCGCCCACGACGCGGAAGCGAGCCTCCTCACCCTCTCGGGTGGCCCGGGCCATGGCGTCCTGGGCGTCGTCGAGCGCGGCCTGCAGCTCGAGCAGACTCGGCGCGGTCGTGCTGCCGCCTCGCACGGTGCCCGGGGCGTAGACGTCCCCGCCGCGGGTGACGGCGGTGACGCCGGTATGGGTGCGGACGACCTCCCGGGCAGCCGAGCCGTCCGGCACGAGTGCCACGCGGTCCAGCACCTGCTCGACCGCGGGACGCACGGACTCCGGGCACTCGACGACGTCCCGGGCCCACCGGGCCTCACCCGGCAGGGTGGGCCACGACGCCCGGTCGACGTGCGTGGCCGACTCGGCCACGAGCAGGCTGGCGCGGCCGTTGTCGCCGTCGCGGAGGGCGTCGAGGGCCGCGGCAGCGGCATCGAGCGAGCCGACGGCGAGCGCTTCGGCGGCGGACCCGAGAGCGGCCGCGACGGCATTCTCCAGACCGGGCTCGACGGTGACGAGCGAGGCGACCGACCCGAGGATCTGGTGGGCCTCGTCGGCGGCGGCGAGCAGTGCTGCCGCGCCGTCCTTGCGGCTCAGGCTGAGGCCGAGCGCCTCGACCCGGGCGGCGGCGGTGGTGCGCGCGCGCTCGGCGGTCGTCTCGGCCTCCTTCCACCGGGCGAGCTCGGCCTCGGCGGCCTCGAGGCGCGCGGCGGCCTCCTCGTAGGCGGTGTCGAGCCCCTCCTCGCCCTCTTCGTCCTGGGCGACGCTGGACTCGAGCCGGGAGAACTCGTGCTCCGCCTCGGTGGCGCGGGCCTGGGCGGCCTCGATGGTGCTGCGGAGGCGCCCGACCTCGGCCTCGCGGGCCTCGATGCGCGAGGCCTTGGCGCCGACCTGGCCGCCGAGCTTGGCCAGGCCCTCGCGGCGGTCGGCGGCAGCCCGGGTTTCGCGCTGCAGGCGAGCGGTCTCCTCCGCGTGGCCGCGCTCGGCGTCGGCGCGGTTCATGACCGCCTCCTCGAGGGCGGCCTTGGCCTCGGCGATCTCCTCGAGGAGGAACGCCTCCTGCTCGCGCACCTCGGCGGCCTGGACGCGCAGCAGCTCCGGGTCCCTGCTCTGACCGGGGGCCTCCGGCTCGTCGTCCTCGCTGAGCAGGCGCACCCGCTCGGCGGCGAGCGACCGCGTCGAGGCCATCCGCTCGACGAGGCGGCCGAGCGAGACGTACTCGTCCTGCGCGCGGGTCAGGGCCGGGCGGGCGGCCTCGGCTGCCTCCTCGAGCGTCGACAGCCGGCGCGCGAGGTCGCCGATGGACTCCTCGACCTCGGATCGGCGCTCGATGAGGGCCGACTCGTCGGCAACCTCCTGCTCGAGCGTCGAGGTCAGCTGGACGAGGTCGTCGGCGAGGAGGCGCAGCCGGGCGTCGCGCGCGTCGGTCTGGATGACGGCGGCCTTGCGCGCCGTCTCGGCTTGGCGACCGAGGGGGCCGAGCTGGCGGCGGATCTCCCCGGTGAGGTCCTGCACGCGGGTGAGGTTGGCCTCCATGGTGTCGAGCTTGCGTAGCGCGCGTTCCTTGCGCTTGCGGTGCTTGAGGACGCCCGCGGCCTCCTCGATGAAACCGCGGCGCTCCTCGGGGGTCGCACGCAGGACGGTGTCGAGCTGGCCCTGGCCGACGATGACGTGCATCTCGCGCCCGATGCCGCTGTCCGAGAGCAGCTCCTGCACGTCGAGCAGGCGGCACGGGGTGCCGTTGATGGCGTACTCCGACCCGCCGTTGCGGAACATCGTCCGGGCGATCGTCACCTCGGTGTAGTCGATCGGGAGCGCACCGTCGGTGTTGTCGATCGTCAGGGCAACCTCGGCCCGGCCGAGGGGGGCGCGACCGGACGTGCCGGCGAAGATGACGTCCTCCATCTTCCCGCCGCGCAGCGACTTGGCACCCTGCTCGCCCATGACCCAGGCGAGCGCGTCCACGACGTTGCTCTTGCCGGACCCGTTGGGGCCCACGATGCAGGTGATGCCGGGCTCGAGACGCATGTGGGTCGCCGAGGCGAAGGACTTGAAGCCCTTCAGGGTGAGGCTCTTGACGTACACGACCCGAGAAATCCTTTGTCCAGCCGGCCAGCGATTCCGGTCAGCGTACTAGCCAACGGTCCCGGCCCCGGGGAGGCGAGACCGCTGGGTGCGAACGGCATACCGTGGACGGGTGGACGCCGACGAGCCGCACCGAATCACCACGATCGAGCGGCTGCTCGAGGTCTACCCCGACACCCCGGCGGCCAACAGCCTCGCCAAGGAGTCCCCGACGATCACCCCGAGCCACGCCCGGATCATCGCGGCGGCGCCGTTCGTCGTCATCGCCACGGTCGGCGACGGCGGCCTCGACCAGTCGCCGCGCGGGGACTCCAGCGGCTTCGTCGTCGTGCGCGACGAGCGCACCCTGGTCATCCCGGACCGGCGCGGCAACCACCGGCTCGACACGCTGCGCAACGTCGTCGCCGACCCGCGGGTGGGCCTGCTCTTCCTCGTCCCGGGCCTCGGCGAGGAGCTGCGCGTGCGCGGCACGGCGGTCATCTCCACGGACCCCGACGAGCTCGCTCGACACGAGGTCAGGGGTGTCCGGCCGGCCTCCGTGCTCGTCGTCACGGTCGAACGCATCTACTTCCAGTGCGCCCGAGCCGTCAAGCGGAGCCGACTGTGGGACGACGAGTCCCGCGTCGACCCGAGCACGCTGCCCACGGTGGGGATGATGACGCGCGAGGCGGGTGGCTTCACGACCGATGCCGAGGTCGCGGCCTACGACGCCGCTCTCGACGAGCGGCAGGACGCAACGCTCTACTGAGGCGTCCGCCCTGGGGCGCGGCTACGCGTTGCCGTTCGCGATGCGCTCGTGGTGGTGGATGACCTCGGCGATGATGAAGTTCAGGAACGCCTCGGCGAACACCGGGTCGAGGCCGGCGCCGTCGGCGAGCGACCGCAGCCGCGCGATCTGCCGCTCCTCGCGCTGCGGGTCGGCGGGGGGCAGGTGCTGCTCGGCCTTGAGCCGGCCGACCTGCTGGGTGCACTTGAAGCGCTCCGCCAGCAGGTGGACGAGCGCGGCATCGATGTTGTCGATGCTGCTGCGCAGCCGGGCGAGCTCTGCGGGGACCTCGGGCACGTCGCTCACGCCGTCAGCCTAGGCGGCTCAGCGCTCCGCGAATCCGGTGATCCCGTCCCTCGGAACGCCGGGCTGCGCGACGACGCCCTCGACGTAGCCGGGCCGCCGGGTCGTCGAGGGGCTCTCGCGCAGCAGTGCCTCGAGGGCGTCGACCGCCTCCGGGCTCCCCTGGGCCACGATCTCCACACGCCCGTCGGTGGTGTTGCGGGCGTGCCCGACGAGACCGAGCTCGAGCGCGCGGGCGCGCGTCCACCACCGGAAGCCCACGCCCTGCACGGTGCCGCGCACGAACATCGTGACCCTGACCGGCGGGCGCGCCGCCCCGTTCGCTCCCTCGTCCACCCCGACACGGTATGCCGCGTGGCGTCGCAGCGTCAGCACCACCCGTCACTATGCTCGCGGCAGGCACACCGGTGGCTCCGCCCACCGAAGCCCACGGAAGGAGCGACGTGACGACGTCGGCGATTTCACGGGCGGCCGGCTCGAGCCGGACCGCCGAGACGGCCACGGGGGCCATCCCGCGATCGGGGCGTGCTCGCTCGGGGCAGACCCCCGGGGAGCACGGGGCGCGCATCGAAGGCCTCGACGGACTGCGGGCCCTCGCCATCGTCGGTGTCCTCGTCTACCACCTCAACGCGTCGTGGCTGCCCGGCGGCTTCCTCGGGGTCGACGTCTTCTTCGTGGTCTCGGGCTTCCTCATCACGACGCTGCTCCTGCGCGAGCACCACCGCAGCGGCCGGATCGCCCTGTCACAGTTCTGGGTCCGTCGCGCGCGTCGTCTGCTTCCCGCCCTCGTCCTCTGCGTCGTCACGAGCGTCCTCATCGCCCGCGGTGTCAGCCAGGACCTCCTCGTCGACGTGGGACGCCAGATGCTCGGCGCCCTCACCTTCTCGACGAACTGGCTCGAGATCACGGCCGGCACGAGCTACTTCGACCAGACCGCACCGCAGCTGTTCATGAACTTCTGGTCGCTGGCGGTCGAGGAGCAGTTCTACCTGCTCTGGCCCCTGCTGACGCTCGCGCTGCTGGCGGTGTCGAGCCGGGTGCGGGTCGGCGTGGCGGTCGCCGCCGGCATCGTCTCCTCCCTGCTCATGGCGGTGCTCTTCACGCCGGGCACCGACGCGACGCGCGTCTACTACGGCACCRACACGCACGTCGTGGGGCTCATGGCCGGCGCAGCGCTCGCGTTCGCCTGGGCGAGTCCGCGTCTGGCGTCGTGGGTGGCGCCGTCGCGCTGGGGGCGGTTCGGCTCGTATGCCGTGCCCCTCGCTCTCGGGGTCCTGGTCGCCGAGATGGCCTTTCTCGACGAGCAGTCGACGCTGACCTTCCGCGGCGGCATCGTGGCGGCGTCCCTGGCGACGGCCGTCCTCGTCATGGGTCTGGTCGAGCAGCGCCGCGACGGCATGACCCGAGCGAACGGTGCGACCCCGGTCCAGCGGGCCATGCGCCACCCTGCCGCGTCCTGGGTCGGGGCCAGGTCCTACTCCGTCTACCTCTGGCACTGGCCCGTCATCCTCCTCGTGGCCCTCGACAACCCGTCGGCCCCGGGCACGACGTCGCACCTGCTGACCCGCCTGTGGTGCGTGCTCGTGACGCTCGCGCTCGCCGACCTGACCTTCCGCTTCGTCGAGACGCCGTTCCGGACCCTCGGCTTCCGGGGGGTGGCGACGAGCCTGCGCCGGGGCGTGTCGGGACTGACCCTCCGCGGCAAGCGAGGCCTCGGTGCCGTCCTGGCCGCCCTGGCCGTCGTGACCGCGGTCATCGTCGTGACGGCTCCCGACCAGAGCGAGACCGCCAGGATGCTCGCCGCGAACGAGGCGGCGGCAGACGCGACACCGACGCCGGCGCCCTCGGCCGGAGCCACCACACCAGGGACGGGCACTCCGCTTCCGACGACGACGGGCGCTCTGCCCTCGGGGACCGCGTCGGCGGTGAAGGCCTCGTTCACGATGCCGACCGGAGACGAGATTGACGCCTACGGCGACTCGATCATGGTCGRCAGCCTGCAGGCGCTGCGCTACTACTTCCCCGGCATCCGGATCGACGCGAAGTCCAACCGTCGGTGGTCCGACGGGCTCAAAGAGGTCGCGGACCGCGGCGTCGGCAACCGGCGCGCGGTCATCCTCGCCTTCGGCACCAACGCCGGGGTCGACGAGGACGCCGTCAAGAAGGTGCTCGACACCCTCGGCCCCGACCGCATGGTCGTCCTCGTCAACATCATGGCCCCGTTCGCCCGCGTCGACACCGACAACGCKACGCTCGAGCTCGTCGCTCGAGGCCGCCCCAACGTCGTCGTCGCCGACTGGGCCGATGCCCTCCGGGCACACCCGGACCAGGTCCAGTCCGACCGCATCCATCCCACGCTCACGGGCGCCCACCTCTTCTCCAAGACGGTGCGCCAGGCGATGGCCGACCTCTCCGCGAGGAACACCGGCAAGACGGTCGTGCTCAAGGAGCTCCCGATCCCGTGAGCGCCGTCGTCGCTGGGTCGTGACCGTCAGCCGGCGACCACCGGGTCGCCGACGCGGACGGTCGCGCCGGGGTCGAGCGGCAGCACGGGCGTGAGCCGGACACCGAACCACGTGGCGCCGCCCCACTTCCGGTGCCGAGCCAGGGTGCGGATCGGCTCCTTGCCGGAGCGCAGGTCGACGCTGTCGATCGTCGTCATGACGCAGCGGTCGCACACCATCGTCGTGCGGAACGGCACGTCGCCGATGCGCACCGACGACCAGGCGTCCTCGGCGAAGGGCTCGCCACCCGCCACGACGACGTTGGGCCGGAACCGTCGATGCGCCAAGGGATCTCGAGGCTCCTCACCCCGCTCGAGGGCCGTCTCGAGCACCCAGTCGTTGAGGCGCGCCAGCGACGACTCCGACGTGACGTGGACCGGCGCGGCGTCCGCGAGGGAGTTGCGGTCCCCCGGGGCGCCGCCCAGGTCTGGCCGGATCGGGCGGTGCGTCGCGTCGTCCWGCCACACCAGCCGCAGGGGACGCCCCACCCGTTGGGTCAGCCACCGGTCGGCGCCGGGACCGGCGGGTCGAGCGCTGTCCTGACCTGAGAAGCCCACCGGCACGGGCGCGGCGTCGCGGGGCGGCGTCACGTCGAGCGCGTCCGCGTCCGCACCGAGCAGCCGCACTCCCCCGCCGTCGAGCGGCTCGGCGCGCAGCCCCAGGAGGGCATGCTCCTCCCGGGCGG
>NZ_JBFULD010000180.1:0-8467 GCF_056400505.1 Terrabacter sp. P5_B1 | reverse complement strand
CAGGAGCAGATCCGAGTGCGGAATCGTTTGCACGCGTTGCTGATCGGCCTCTCTCCCGGCCATCGAGCAGTCACCGGCGCGCTGACCAGCAAGGCAGCCGTGAAGCGAGCCCGTCAGCTCGCGATGGCGGAGAGGACCAGCGACCCGGTGCGAGCCCACTTGGCGCTGGTCGCGATCCGGCGACTGGGCTCACTGGAGAAGGAGATCGCCGAGCTGCGTGCGCTGATCGCCAACCAGCTTGACCTAGACGTACATGAGCACCTGCTCGCAATCCCGGGGGTGGGACCACTGACCGCCGCGAAGATCCTCGGCGAGACGCACGACCCCAGGCACTTTCCCTCCGCGGCCGCTTTCGCAGCCCACGCCGGCGCCGCGCCCGTCCCTGCGAGCAGCGGCAACACCACCCGGCACCGGCTCGCCCGCGGCGGGAACCGGCAGCTCATCCGTGCCCTGTTCACGATCGCCCGAACACAAAGCGCGATGGCACCCAGACGCGCGCACCTACCTCGCGCGTAAACGCACCGAGGGCAAGAGCGCGGCCGAAGCTCGACGGTGCCTGAAACGCCACCTCGCTGCCGTCGTGTACCGAGCCATGATCCGCGACCTGCAAGCCCGGAAGCCTCCACTGCCAAGGGCAAACTCCACCGCCGCTTGACGAGAGCGGCGCCCCAACCGCGACGCCGTGATCCGGCTCGTCGGAGCGGTCCTGGCCGAGCAGCACGACGAGTGGGCCGAGCAACGCCGCTACCTCGGCTTGGAGGCCCTCAAGAGCGCCCGCGCCGTCGTCACCGACCGCGAGTCCGACACCCCCACCGAAGAGGTGGCCACCGACCTGATCGCCGGCGCCATCGGCACCTAAAAGAACAACCTCAACGGATCACCGTCGTACACCACGCATCGGGACTTGACCAAGGACGCTCCCGGCCTCAGCGGCTGCACCTTCGCGGGTCGCACGCGTGCCCAGCGCTTCGACCACGCGGTCCGGGGACGGCTCGCCCACACCCCGGTCCCCCCCTCCAAGGCTCTGAGGTAGCGGTTTGGCTTGGGGACCTGTTAGAGCGCGACTTCACCGCGGCTGCGCCGACCAGAGGACGTCAGTGATCGCGGCTTGGGATCTCACTCGAGACTCGTGGCACCGACGCCGAGGTGCCGGAGGTCAGTGCAGTCATGAGCTCACGAGTCAGGTGTGATGCGTGGTCCTGGGCCTGGCCCATTACCAGCATGGAGGCGGCGCAAATGCGAGGCCAGCTATCAATGCATCGCGGCCATTCGCCTTATCCGCCGCGACACCAGGAAGTCCCAGTCGCTAGCCTCGAAGATGTCCTTGAACCGACTGTCTCAGCGACCTCTGACAGTATGGACTCTGTCCCGTCGCCGAAGTCGAACCCGTCGCGTCCTGCTAGTCGCTCTGATGCGGCGGTTAGAAGCACCTTCCACGACCATCGCTTGATCGAGCGGATCGCGGCATTTGCGTGCGTTGGACGGAAGCGTCACCCGATGTTCGCGGGAGGCCAGTCGACAAGTGGTTTGCCGATCTCCCATTCATGACCGTATGGATCGAGAACCCGGCCAACCAGCCACCCGTGCTCCTGATCGACGGGCGACTTCTCAGTCGCGCCGGCCGCGACCGCCCTCGCCTGCACGGCCGCGGGATCGTCCACGACAAGCAGGATTCGACCAGTTGAACCGCCGACGTCCCGAGGGACCAGTCGCTCGGAACTCGCACCGGCGGTGGCTATCCAGAAGACGGCTTCGCCGATCGCCAATTGAGCGACGACGTCTTCCCCGTCGCCCGCCCTGTGGAGCAGCCTGGCTCCGAAGGCGTTCTCGTAGAAGCTGACCGCAGAGGCGCCGGCGTCTACCCACAATTCAGGTTGGATGGTCGTCATCGCTGTAGTCTCCAGCAGGCCCGTACAACGCGCACTTGGCGGCATGTCCGGAAGGGCGCGTTGCGCTGGTCTGAGCGCCCTGATCCCGATACCGCCGGGCGCCGGCAGGGTCGTCTACTCCTTTGAGAATCCCCACACCGGCGGGTAGAGGACCTCGATGAGTGTCCACAACTACATCCCCCGCGCTGGGTTTTCACGTACGCCCGCCATTTGCGTCCACGGCTCTGTCCAGATACAGCCCGTAAGCCGCCCCACGAAGAAACCCGAACCTAGCCACGCGTCGGTACCTTTCGACCCGCCGGCGTCGAAGAAGACGAACGCAGCAGCCGATCCCAGGAACGTCAAGGCCATGGCGACTGTGACGGTGCGATAGGCCCAGACGAAGAGACGCCGACACGGGCGATGATGGGGTGCCGATGATCACGGTGGTGATGAGGATGAGGAGTCCTCCGCCCCGTCGCGAGGGTCACTCAGACCTGCTCGATGGCCAGTGATCTGGCACCCAGTCTCCCTGCGGATCGGTGGTCTGCCCCACTTCGATCAAATGACCGTCGGGGTCTCGCAGATAGCAACGGATCTCGTACAGGTGTTGCTTCGGGGGCGTTAGGAACTCCGCTCCACGCGCGCTCCATTCGGCGTGCACAGCGTGTATGTCCCTCACCCGGATATTGACGAAACTGCTGACCCGGTGGGGACCGCCAGGCGTTTTCAGGGTGACCTCCGGTTTGTCGTCGGTCGGCCCTCCGCCGACGTTGATGATGATCCAACTGTTCGACAGTTGGACATACGTGAGCCCTCCGGGACCGGAGAACGCCTCCCTTCCCCCGAGCACATTGGTGTAGAAGCGGCGAGAGCGCTCGACATCGTCCGACACGATGAAGTGCGCCAGCACGATTCCCTCTGGGGGCGGTGGGAGCTCGCCGGCGGGCGAAGAAGCTGGCCAGTGATCTGGCACCCAGTCTCCCTGCGGATCGATGGTCTGCCCCACCTCGATCAGGTGACCATCGGGATCACGGATGTAGCAACGGATCTCGTACTGGTGTGGCTTCGGGGGTGTCAGGAACTGAGCACCGCGCGCGCTCCATTCGGAGTACACCGTCTCCACGTCCTTGACCCGGATGTTGACAAAGCTGCTCACCCGATTCGGATCGCCAGGCGTTTCCAGGGTGACCTCCGGCTTGTCGTCGGTCGGGCCTGCGCCGGTGTTGATGACGATCCAGCTATTGGACAGTGCGACGTTGGTCGGCCCTCCGGGGCTGGAAAAGGCGACCCGCCCCCCAAGTACTTCGGTGTAGAAGCGACGAGAGCGCTCGACATCGTCCGACACGATGAAGTGTGTGAGCAGGATTTCCTCGTGGGGCGGTGGGACCTCGGCCATCTGCTACCTCCGGTGCTGTTCCACGGTCAGCGCGCCGTGTCACCCAACGCAAGACCCGACCTCAAGACTTCACCACCCAACCGGACGGCCGCCTCACCCAGCCCGGGTGAACGCCACGAGAGGAGTACACACGTCCGCTCATCGGCTGCATGTGAGTGAAACGCGTGCGCCGTCAGGCAGGGAAGGGGCTACATCGACGCGCGCCCGGAGGCGGACCTAGCGTGTTGGGATGATGTTCAGCCGAGACCTTCGCGAGCGCGTTGCCGGCGGCGAGGTCACGGTCTCGATCAGGCTCTGGAGCAGGCCGCAGGTTAAGGAGGGAGGCCGCTACCGGACTGCCGGCGTCGTCATCGAGATCGACTCCATCGAGGTGCTGCCCTTCTCGGCCGTGACCGACGACGACGTTGCCGCATCAGGCGAGGCCGATCGCGAGTCTCTTCGGGACAGGGCGGCCCACGCCGGGCCGATCGGCGACAACACCCTTGTCCACCGAGTCGAGTTCCACGTCGTGTAGCTACAGGCGGCGGTGTGACGCAGCGCGGAAGGTCTGGCTCATGGTCCGCCCGCGCGCCCGGGACGGCTTCGGCCGGTCCGGCCGGAGCGGTGGGTTTGCGGTTGGATGCCAGCGGTCCTCACCATGGGCGCGGCTGCGTCAACGACGTGGGGATTCGCGTGAGATAGCGTCGTTGGAATGACGCTCAATTACATTCGTCGTGGGCGCGGCCGGCCGCTGCTGCTCGTGCACGGTCTGGGCGCGGGATGGCGGTCGTGGGCTCCGATCCTTGAGCATCTTGCCGAGCGCCGGGAGGTCATCGCTGTCGACTTGCCGGGATTTGGTGACACGCCGCCGTTGACGGGTGAGGTCTCGATCGCATCCCTGACCGACTCCGTCGCGGACTTCATCCGTGAACAGGGTTTGGACGGGGTCGCGACTGCTGGCCAGTCGATGGGCGGGCGGATTGTGCTCGAACTCGCCCGGCGGGGAGTCGGTGGCGACACCGTGGCTCTGGACCCAGGCGGTTTCTGGAGTGACCGCGAGCTCGTCGTGTTCGGCGCCACGCTGCGGCCGTCGATTGCTTTGGTCCGAGCGTTGCGCGGCACGGTGCCCTCGCTGCTGGGCACGCGCGCGGGGCGGACGTTGCTGTTGGCCCAGTTGTCGGCGCGACCCTGGGCGATCTCGCGTGAGACGTGTCTGCCGGATGTGGCTGGGCTGGCCGACGCCCCGTCGACGGGCGATGCGATGGACGCGTTGACCCGAGGGCCCCAGCAGCAAGGCGCCCCCTCGGGCACCGTGCCTGGCCGGGTCACGATCGGGTGGGGGCGGCGTGACCTGGTGACCCTGCCTAGCCAAGCCGCGCGTGCCACGGAGCTGTTTCCTGACGCCGTGTTGCACTGGTTCGAGCGGTGCGGTCACTTTCCGCAATGGGATGCACCGATCGAGGCAACCCGACTGATCTTGGAAAACACCGACAGAGAGTTCGTGCCTCCCCGACCCGACAACAGCACTCGTCTCGGGCGGAAGGGCCGAGACGGCATCAGGCCGCGATCGCGGCGACGTACGCGAGAATCCATGACCACGAAGATGAGCGAGGAGTTCCGCGGGGACGCCGACTACCTCGTGCGGCACGATCGGTACCGAGGCGCTGATGGGCGTCGTTCGCCGCGAGAACACCTAGATAGTTTCGGCGCGACCATCACCATCAACAGCACCGAGCAGACCATCCCGCCCGCCATGCCCACCGAGACTCAATGAATCCTAGACGCGATCAGACAACGGTGGCTCAGGCACTGAACGGTATTGACCGAGGTCGGGTCACATTCTGAAGACACGGCCCACTTGAACCACGCTTCGGCGCTATAACCCTGGTCCGCGTTTGACTCACCCGGCGCCGCACTCACATCCAAGGCCCTGCGCGCCCACTCGCGCTTGAAGAATAATCCATGTCTTCTGTGATCGGTCAACAAGCCACTGCTCGCGCGTGACCTCGAATCCCCCGATGACTAGCTCATTCTTCAGGGCAACCGGATCCCAGTGCACACGGTAGCGCAGGGGAGACCCTGGATAGTCCCACTTCGGCTCCCAACCCTCGCCCCGTTGAGGCGTCGCTGTGGTCGAGAGCAGCAGTTGTCGCCCCGGGCCGCGCAAGGCATCGCGGATCCGCCCTAGCACGGTTTGAATGATCCAGGAAGGGAATAGATGAATGAAGGCAAGGGCCACGACAGCGTCATACGTCGAGGCCGGCGTTCCACTCATGAAGTCGCCCACGAAGACGGTGGCTCCCGGGTTGCGAAGCCGAGCGCGTCGCACCATCGCCCTGGAAAGGTCGACTCCATCAACCGTCAGCCCTGCCCCGCCTAGGACGGCCAGCCCCTCGCCGACGCCGCAGCCAAGTTCAAGCACGCGACCTCCGCCGTTGACGCAGCCGGCAAACTCGCTCAGGACGCGCTCCATCGCCGGTGTGAGGGGCGCTCGTGATTCGTACTCGGATGCCAAGAGCTCATAGGTGTCCCGATGCGCCGCTGCCAGCCCGCGGATCACCCCGGCAACCTGTGCGTCCACCCGCACCCCCTACCTCACCCCAAATCAGGTACGCCGTCGCTCAGCACCGCTAGTGTACGTTCGCGTGCAAGTTCGATATGCCGACTAGGGAGGTCTGGTGACAAGCCTACAGCGTCCTATCATTTCCCTGCTCGTCACCCGCATCTTCGGTCAAGAGGAGAAACTGCTCCTGCAGACCCGCACCAAAACGAAGGACGACACTCCTTACTCCGGTTGGCTCGAACTACCGCAAGGCAAGGTCGAGCGAGGCGAAACGCTGGGCGCTGCCGCCGCACGCGAACTGCGAGAAGAGACGGGCATGACTTTGGGGCCGTCTGCGCTTGCTGAACTCCCGTACTCCAGAGTCCACGAGGACTCTGAACTGTTTGTCTCAAATCCCCTCATCCTAGTAGTAGATGCGCTGCAAAATCACTTCGCAGTTGCCCTCCACGTTACGGCCATCGGTGAGCCTGTTGTTACGCCTGAAGCGTCTCGTCACCGCTGGTTCTCTCGCCAAGAGCTAGTGGACCTCCTACGGAGCGGCAGGTTGTTTCCGCTGAATGTGCCCATGGTTGCGCGCTATATCGAGTCGACCCGGGAGACGTGAGATCTTGGGCTTTCTAAGCGGGATAGAGATTCGCCGGAGAATCAGTGCTGGTGAGATAGAGATTCACAGCCTCGACGGGGATCAGCCATTTAACGTAGACAGCCAGGTAACGGAAGACTCAGTGGACTTGCGCTTGGCTCCAGTCGCACTGCGTCTTCGCCCTGGGGTCGCGCAGCTGGACTACATCCACGAAAGCCTCGACGAATCATACGAGATCTTCGAGATAGGCGCGCAAGGGTACGAACTGCAACCCAATGAGCCTGTTATCTCACAGACGCTTGAGGCGGTATGCTTCCCTGCTGACCTCGTCGGCTTAGTGTTTACACGAAGCACCTTCGCCAGGTTGGGAATCATCACTACGTGTTTGGCGCCCAAGTTCGCTGCTGGGATACATTGGGCATTTCCGCTTCAGCTCGTAAATCTGAACCGAGTCCCCGTTCGCATATATCCGTATGCCCCAATGGTCCAGTTGATGATTAGCAATGTCGTCGGCGAGCCGATTGGTTACCGGGGGAAGTTTCAGGACTCCTTTGCCCCGACCCCGCCGCGGATTGGCGAAAGGGAGAGGGAATCCCTAAGCTCGATCAACCCAAAGGCCGTGAATCGGACCTTCCATATAATCAATCATGACGTGCGCTCAAAGCCACCTGGAACCGCAGCGACGAACTCGCCTGTCGTCAGTAACGAGGACGAAGAACGACGAGAAGCAGCCGCTCAAAGCAAGCGCGTTTGGTGGCGGGCCCTCATCGCGGCACTCTCTACGCTCGCGGCGCTCGGCTTCGGGATAGCCGGGAACCTTCTGGCCGGGGGAAAGTTGGAGTACTGGCAGATCGTATCGATCGTGCTCCTGATCATCCTTAGTTCCATTTTTACGGCGGGTGCGCTCGCCATACAATCCTCCCTGTCCAAGCCTGCGAATGACTCCTAGACGAGACTCGAGTCTCTAATATGGCAAGTTGAATGTTGTATACGCATCGAGCGCAGACTCATAGTGCCGTATCAGATTCCCAAGAACCACCCTTCCGTTGTCGCCAGCGGCGGCATCCCGTGTCGTAACGAGATCCCCTTGAGGCGTCACGTGAAAATATCGACCAAGGTGCGCGCTCGATTCTTGGGCCGTAATCCGCGCTTCGGGGAACCCACGCCTCAGCTCTTCTACTGCTTCAGCAAAGGTCCGCGTGTCTACCGCCCAATCCGACGACCACTGGGCATCGCTTAGTCCGCTGGCGATGGGCCCAGTCCGAGTCACCTGATACACCTTCACAAGAGTGGATGCCCTCGATAAATCCACGCCCTCCCTACGGAGTACAACAAGAATTTGCCGGAGGTGCCTCAGATTAGTTCGAGCGGCGACAATTCGTATGATCAGCGCGACGTTCGCAGCTTGTGCAAGGCGCATTCCCTTAATGGCGCTGCGCCAGCCATCGTGGGCAAGGGATCGCGGCCTCATCTGTTCGTTAGTAGACGGGTCGGGCGCATCCAAAGGTATTCCTATATGGTCGACGAGGGTCAGCACTTCACGCAAGCGAGGCAGGATTATCGAGTTGGATGAAAGTGTTCTCACGAGCTTCAGTTCGCCGGCCCGACGGAGCAGCAGAATGGTGGCAGGGGAGAGGAGCGGTTCTCCCCCAGTAAGCACGATCCTCTTAACTCCGTCTTGTGTGAGTCGTTCGAGAAGGGCGACCCATTGTTCCGTTGTCACGGATTCTCTTTGGCCATGGTCAGCACCCCAACAGAAGGCGCATCGCAATTGACATCTGCCGGTAACCTCCAAATCGATCACCTTCGGAGCGCGCGCGGGCGAGTCAAGTGGAACTACCGGGCCCCCACCCCACCACCGCGTGTTGTCAGCACTGGGCACTTGCGGAAGAGATGCGCTCATGTATGCACGTTAGGGGTCGCCGCGGAGTTCGGACGAGGATTGCGAATATACCTGGGGTCTAGGAGGGCAGAAGCGAGGCCCTTTGAGCCGCGAGCTGGCCATCCGATGGACCGCGAAGCGTTCAGGCCCCTCCGATGCTGTGCGTCCTGAGTCAGAGCCGACCGTGCTACAG
>NZ_JBFULD010000179.1:0-8482 GCF_056400505.1 Terrabacter sp. P5_B1 | reverse complement strand
GGGTCAGGACGAGCACCGCGTCGACCTCCGCTCGCAGGTCGGGTGCGAGCAGCTCGTCCAGCGACTCGACGAGGCGTATGCCGTCGATGCGCTCTGAAGCGTCCGCGCGGCCCCGCTCGGCCGGGTCACAGACGACCGTGACGCGGCTGCCCTCGCCGGGGCGGTGGGCGTAGCGGGCGAGGCTGGCGCGCAGGCCGAAGCCCACGATCGCGATCCGCAGGTCGCGCTGGGAGGTCCCGAGGTCTGCCGTCACGCCGGTCAGGCTCCCACGTAAGCGGCAAGGTGCTCGCCCGTCAGGGTCGAGCGACCCGCGACGAGGTCGGCCGGCGTCCCCTCGAAGACGACGTTGCCGCCGTCGTGGCCGGCGCCCGGCCCGAGGTCGATGATCCAGTCGCCGTGCGCCATGACCGCCTGGTGGTGCTCGATGACGACCACCGACTTGCCGGACTCGACGAGCCGGTCGAGCAGGCCGAGCAGGTTCTCGACGTCGGCGAGGTGCAGGCCCGTGGTCGGCTCGTCGAGGACGTAGACGTCGCCCTTCTCGGCCATCTGCGCGGCGAGCTTGAGGCGCTGGCGCTCGCCCCCGGACAGCGTGGTGAGGGGTTGGCCGAGCGTGAGGTAGCCGAGACCGACGTCGGCGAGCCGCGTCAGGATCGTGTGGGCCGCCGGGGTACGGGGCTCGCCCTCCGCGAAGAAGTCGAGCGCCTCGGTCACCGGCATGGCGAGCACCTCGGCGATGTTGCGTCCGCCCAGCTCGTAGTCGAGCACCGCGGCCTGGAAGCGCCGGCCCTCGCACTCCTCGCACGTCGACTCGACGGTCGCCATGACGCCGAGCTCGGTGTAGATGACGCCGGCGCCGTTGCAGGCGGGGCACGCGCCCTCCGAGTTGGAGCTGAAGAGCGCGGGCTTGACGCCGTTGACCTTGGCGAACGCCTTGCGAATCGGCTCGAGCAGACCGGTGTAGGTGGCCGGGTTGCTGCGACGCGAGCCCCGGATCGCGCCCTGGTCGACGACGACGACCCCCTCGCGGTCCGCGACCGACCCGTGGATGAGCGAGCTCTTGCCCGAGCCTGCGACACCCGTGACGACGCAGAGCACCCCGAGGGGGATGTCGACGTCGACGTCGCGCAGGTTGTGCGTCGAGGCGCCCCGGATCTCCAGCGCACCGGAGGCCTCGCGCAGGGCCTCCTTGAGGCTGACCCGGTCGTCGAGGTGGTGGCCGGTGACGGTGTCACTCCGGCGCAGCGCCTCCACGGTGCCCTCGAAGACCACGTCGCCACCGGCGGTGCCGGCCCCCGGTCCGAGGTCGACGACGTGGTCCGCGATCGCGATGGTCTCCGGCTTGTGCTCGACGACGAGGACCGTGTTGCCCTTGTCGCGCAGCTGGAGCAGCAGCGAGTTCATCCGCGCGATGTCGTGCGGGTGGAGGCCGATCGTCGGCTCGTCGAAGACGTAGGTCACGTCGGTGAGCGACGACCCGAGGTGCCGGATCATCTTGGTGCGCTGGGCCTCTCCCCCGGAGAGCGTGCCGGCCGGACGGTCGAGGGAGAGGTAGCCCAGGCCGATCTCGGCGAACGAGTCGAGCAGGTGCTGCAGGCCGCGCAGCAGAGGAGCGACCGACGGCTCGTCGAGGTCACGCAGCCACACGGCGAGGTCGCTGATCTGCATCGAGCACAGGTCAGCGATGTTCTTGCCCTTGATCTTCGAGGACAGCGCCTCCTTCGACAGGCGGGTGCCGTTGCAGTCCGGGCACGTGGTGAAGGTGACGGCGCGCTCGACGAAGCGGCGCACGTGCGGCTGCATCGCGTCGAGGTCCTTGGAGAGCATCGACTTCTGGACCTTGGTGAGGACGCCCTCGTAGGTGAGGTTGACGCCCTCGACCTTGATCTTCTCCGGCTGGCCGTAGAGGAGCTTCTGGAGCTGCTTCGCCGTGAACTTCCCGATGGGCTTGTCCATGGGCAGGCCCGCGCCGCTGAAGATGCGGCCGTACCAGCCGTCCATGCTGTAGCCGGGGACGAGCAGCCCGCCCTCGGAGAGCGACTTGCTCTCGTCGTAGATCGCGGTGAGGTCGAAGTCGTTGACCGATCCCATCCCCTCGCAGCGCGCGCACATGCCACCCTGGTAGACGGCCTCACGGACGATCGAGGTCTCCTGCCGGTTGCCGCGGTCGGTCTTCATGACCCCGCTCGCGACCCGGGTCGGGACGTTGAACGCGAAAGCGGTCGGCGGCCCGATGTGCGGCGTGCCGATGCGGCTGAAGAGGATGCGGAGCATGGCATTGGCATCGGTCGCGGTGCCGACGGTCGAGCGGGGGTTGGCGCCCATGCGCTCCTGGTCGACGATGATCGCGGTCGTCAGGCCCTCGAGGAGGTCGACCTCGGGCCGCGCCAGCGACGGCATGAAGCCCTGGACGAAGGCGCTGTAGGTCTCGTTGATCATCCGCTGCGACTCGGCTGCGATCGTGGCGAAGACGAGCGAGCTCTTGCCCGAGCCGGACACGCCGGTGAAGGCAGTGAGCCGGCGCTTCGGCAGCTCGAGGCTGATGTCCTTGAGGTTGTTCTCCCGCGCGCCCTGGACGCGGATCGTGTCGTGGACGTCGGCGGGGTGCGCCCCGCGCGACGGGCCGGATGTCGCGGTCGCGGCGGCGGTCTTCGTCTCCATGCGACGTACGCTACGACGCCCCGCCCACCCACGTGGCCCGTCCCGATCGAGTGCCCATTTCCCGACGCCGCCGCGCGCAGGAAAGTGAGCACTCGACGGTCACTTCCAGTCGAGTGCGCAGTTCCCGACGCGCACGTCCAGTCGAGTGCGCAGTTCCCGACGCGCACGTCCAGTCGAGTGCGCATTTCCCGACGCCGGGGTGCGTCGGGAAGTGGGCACTCGAGTGTGGGGTGTCTCGGTCGCTGGGGTCAGGCGAACTCGGCGACGAACCGGCGCAGGACGTCGTGCGCGGCCGACGCGTCGGCGGCGCGGACGACGTCGATGATCGCGTCCTGCTCGTCCGGCCGGAAGTAGCCGAGTTGGGCGTAGGCCCGGATCCGTTCGACGAAGGCCTCAGGCTCCAGCTCGGGATGGAACTGTGTGACCCACGCGCACGGCCCGACCCGGTACGCCTGCACCGGGCACGCGTCGCTCGTCGCGACGACGACGGCGCCCGGGGGCGGCTCAGTGGCCGCCTCCTTGTGGCCGACGAACGCGGCGAAGACCTCGGGCAGTGGCCCGAAGATCAGGTCGTCACGGCCCGCCTCGGTCACGCGCACGGTCGTCGTGCCGACGGGCTCGCCGTAGGTCCGGTCGACGACGCCGCCGAGCGCGAGGCTGGTCGCGCCGACGCCGTAGCAGAGCCCGAGGTAGGGCACCTGGCGCGCCACGAGCTCGCGCACCAGCACGGTCAGCTCGTCCTCGACGCGCCGCTCCGTGGCCGACTTCGCCGAGTCCGGCTCACTCACGGTGAACGGGCTGCCACCCAGGACGACCCCTGCGTATGCCGTCACGTCCAGGGGCAGGACGGGTCCCTCCTCGAGGCGCACGTGCACGACGGCGTCCGCGGCGAGACCGGTCAGTCGCAGGAACGCCGACCGTTCCTGCTCCGCCAGCACGTCGTCGACCCGGGAGGTGAGCAGCAGGAACGGCCGTCCCGTCACGGGAGCAGGTCGTCGAGGTAGAGCGGGAGCATCGCCCACCACGTCGGCCAGTCGTGGTCGTAGGCGCTGCCCCAGTCGTCGACGCGGTTGGGGATGCCCTTGCTCCCGAGCACGTGGGCGACGGCAAGCGACTCCCCGACGTCCTCCCACCGGCCACTGCCCGAGGCGAGCACGACCATCCGGGTGCGCAGCACGTCGAGGGACGGGCCCTCGAGGTCGGGCAGGAAGCGCAGCGGCGAGCTGAAGTAGAGGTCGTCGTTGACGTGGCCGCCGAGGAACTTCTCGATGGCATACGTCCCGCTCATGCAGACCGCCGACTGGACGAGCTCGGGGTAGCGGCACGTGATGGCGAGGGCGTTGAAGGCGCCGATGGACGATCCGGCGACGGTGACCGGGACGTGGTGGCCGCCGAGGTCGGAGTGGATCGCCGGGATCACCTCGCGGGCGATCGTCTCGTGGAAGGCGTTGAAGAGGGCGAGGCGGTGCTCGACGGTGCCGCGGTGCTGGGCCAGGGCGCGGCCGGCGACGCTGTCGACGGAGTAGACCTTGGCGCGGCCGGCGGAGATGAGGGGCTCGAGGTGGGCGATCAGGTGGTGCCGCTCGACCTCCTCCGCGTCACCGCCCGCGGTCGGGAAGAGCAGCACGGGCGCGCCGTAGGTGCCCCACCTCGCAACGCTGATGTCCTGGCCCAGACGGTCGGAGTGCCACCGGTCGGTCATCTTCATGGATTGCCTGCCCTCTCAGTTGCATTCACTCGTAGACGAACTTCTGGGGTCCGGGGAAGAGCCAGGACAGGCCGTCCCCGAGACGGTCGCGCCAGTTCTCCCAGTTGTGGCCGTCGCGCGACTCCGCGTAGCGCACCGTCATGCCGGTCTGGCGGAAGACCGGGACCATCGACCGGTTCGTGCTGATGAGCGGCTCGTAGACGCCGCACGACATGAAGATCCGGTCGACGACCGCGGTCGGCTTCTCCCGGAAACGGTTGACGAACTTCACGACCGGGTCGAACGCCGGACCGCCGCCGTGCTCGAAGCCGATGTCGGTGAAGACGAGCGAGGCCGACTGGAGCATCAGCGAGCCGAAGAAGCCGGGATAGCGCACCGCCGTCGAGAGCGAGGCGACGCCGCCGAACGAGCTGCCCATGAGGCAGCGCGCCTCCGGAGCGTCGACCAGGGGTAGTCGCTCGGTGAGCATCGGCACGAGCTCGCGCGCGATGAACCGGGCGTGCGGCGCGTGGTTGGGATACTCCTTGAGCCGGTCGCGCGGCGGCACGAAGACCGCGACGAGCGGGTCGATGTCGAGCCGGTGGATGAGGTTGTCGAGGACGGTCTTCATCGCGGCGAACTGGAGGTAGTCGGTGCCGTCGTGCACGACGAGCAACGGGTAGCGCTGCGCCCGGTTGAAGCGGGCGGGCAGGTAGATCTGCACTGGCTGGTCGCGCCGCAGGGCCTTGCTGCGGACCTGCTCCTCGACGAGGGTGCCGGGCCTGGCCTCCGGGTCGACGGCGACCCACTCGGGCACGCGGTAGCCGACCGCGGCGCACACCGACGACGACCCCATCGGGCTGTGGGCGAGACGGGGGTTGAGCGGGTCGTTGAAGCGCTCGTAGTGCTCGCCCTTGCGGATCTCGATCTGGTACTCGACCCGCGACCCCTCGGGCAGCACGGTCGTCACGGCCCAGAGGTCCGACTCACCGATCCGCTTGAGCGGCAACGGGTCCGGCAGACCCACGACCCGGTGCCGCACCCACACCTCGTCGACGTCGCCCCGGTAGAGGAAGGTCGCCCGCTCGCCCTCGACGATCGGGCAGCCGTGGCGCTCGAGGAAGCGGTCGATCATCGGCCCGTCGAGCGGCATCCGATCGCGCAGCAGGTTGATGGCGAGGCGTTCCATGGCACTCATGCGGCGCCCACCACGGACACGTGACCGGTGCGGTCGATGACGCGGGCGCCCGGAGGCAGGTCGGTCGCGCCGTCGGGGAAGCGCACGACGGCGCCGTCGTCCAGGAGCAGCAGCCGGTGCTCGACGAAGCGCCTCGCCAGGACCGACATCCGCTCGTGGTCGTCGAGCTGCATGCGCCGCTTGGCGTGCGGCAGGGCGATGACGCCCGACACCCGGCCGAGCCCCGTGTCGTGCACCTCGGCCGCCGTGACGCCCTGCGGTGCGAAGTGGTGGAAGAGCACGACCTGGTCGGTCAGCGCCATCGCTCCGGCCGACCAGGCGACGACCGTCTGCTCGGGACGGAGCGTCACGTCGAAGAAGCGGAGCGTCCACAGCAGGGTGCGCACGTTGCCGCCGGCGATGACGACGGCCTCGCACTCGTCGAGGATCGCGCCGATCTCGCCTCGGTGCCAGCCCAAGGTGCCGCTCGCGTCAGGCGCCGCAGTGGCTCGGGTCGAGCGGTACAGCTCGGCAAGCTGGCTGGCATACCACCGGTCGACGTCGCGCACGGCCTCGATCGCGGCCTCCTCGGCGACGGGACCGACGCCGTGCAGCGACGTGCGGTGCGCGACCGCCTGCACGGCGTCGATCGCCGCCTGCAGCCGGATGCCGTAGAAGGCGCGCAGCTCGTCCATGCGGTCGCGGAACGCGAGCGCCGCCGCGGCGACGTGCCGGTCCTTGGCCAGCACGTCGAGCATCCGGTGGTGCAGCCGGAGGTTGACGCCGCGGCCGTCGAGGTGACCGGCGAGCTCGGCGTCGTCGGACTCGCGCTCCTCCCAGCCGGAGTTGACCATGGCGATGCGCCCGGTCAGCTCGAGGGCACGCAGGGTCGAACCGACCGTGGTGGTGAACCGTTGCGGTCCGAGCAGGATCGTCGTCGACATCGGCGGGTGCTCAGCCGGCGTGCATGTGGATGGTGCGGCCCACGTCGTCGAGCATGGCGCGCGCCGTGTCGAAGTCGGGGTGACGCAGCCGCACCCAGGCGTTGGCCATGTAGCCCGCCTCGACCGCCTGGGTGCCGTGGCCGACCGGCGGGAAGTGACCGTCCATGACCCACTCGCCGTAGCGCGACTGGATCTCGTCGATGCCGGTGTAGCCGGTGACCGACCCGTCGCGGTCGGGGCGCAGCGCGACGATGCCCGCGGCATACGTCCGCTTCATCTGCTGCTCGGGGGCGCGGTGGGTGATGACGTGCGCCCACTCGCGGTAGACGTCGACCTCGTTGGCGGCGGAGTAGACGTCCCACGCGCCGACACCCGGCGGCCGGGCGCCGATCTCGCTGAACTTCAGGCCCTTCGGGCCGTAGAACCACTCCATGTGCGTGGCTGATGTCTCGATGCCGAGCGCCTCGATGACGCGGCGGCCGAGGTCGCGGACCTCGGCGTAGAAGGCGTTGCCCGGCTCGTCGATGCGGTTCGTCGTGATGAACTGCGGCGAGACCCAGCGGTGGCGCATCGCCTCGAGGACGTTGGGGTAGTAGTGCGTCGCCCAGTCGTGCACGACGTGGCCGTCGAGGGTGATCGTGTCGTAGAAGCCCTCGTGCCCCTCGACGAACTCCTCGATGGCGATCGAGCTCGCCCCCTCGCGGCCGTATGCCGCCAGCGCCTCCTCGAGCTCGTGGTCACTGTCGACGCGGACCGTGCCCTGGGCGCCGGCGCCCGCGCGTGGCTTGAGGATGAGGGGGTAGCCCTCGCGCTCGGCGAAGGCGCGCGCCTCGGCGGCCGAGTCGACGGCGGCGCTGGCAGCCGTGGGGACCCCCGCCTGGCGCAGCGCCTCCTTCATCGACGGCTTGTCTCGGCACAGCCACGTCGTGCGCACGCTCGTGCCGGGGATGCCGCACACCTCGCGCACCTGCGCTGCCGGCATCGTGTGCGCCTCGACGGTCGCCTCGAGGGCGTCGATCCACACCTTGCCCTGGAAGTGACGGACCGCCTCGACCATCTGGTCGACGTTCGTCACCGACCCGACGCGGTAGTAGCCGCGCAGCGCACCGAGCACGTCGTCGCCGAGGTGGGCCTCGTCGGACTCGCCGATGCCGTAGACGTTCGCCCCCACAGAGGCGAGCGCGTGGACGAAGCGACGTTGGTTCGCCGGGAACGAGGGCTCCACGAAGATGATGTTCACCTCGCCGACGCTATCGGTCAGCCGGAGGGGTCGCCACGGCTGCCGTATGCCGTCGCGCGGGTCGCGCCCGAAACGCCGGCGGAGGTGGCCGTCCCGGGACGAAGATGGAGGTGTCGCATCTCGGGCATCAGCTCACCCTCAGGAGGAAGCCATGTCGCGGACCGTCCCGAACCCGGCATCACCCGCCACGAGCCCGTCCGGCTGGTCGGGCCCTCTCGTCGCACTGGGCATCCTGTCCCTCGTCCTGGGAGTGATCGTCCTCGTCTGGCCCGAGGCGACCCTCCTCGTGGTGGCGATCACCTTCGGGCTGCAGCTCATCGCGGCAGGGGCCGTGCGCCTCTCCGTCAGTCGGGTCCTGCCGAGCGAGCCGGGCTGGGTCAAGCCGGTCTCCATGGTGCTCGGCGTGCTCTCCATCGTCGCCGGTGTGATCTGCCTCTTCCGGCCCAACGCCTCGCTCTTCGTCATCGCGCTCTTCATCGCGATCGGCTGGATCGCCGAGGGCATCGCGGCCCTGGTTCAGGGTTTCGGCTCGGACCGCACGACCGGCACCCGCGTCTTCCTCATCGTCTGCGGCGTCGTGTCGATCATCGCCGGCCTCGTCGTGGCGATCTTCCCCGGGTCCTCGCTCGTGCTGCTCGCCCGGCTCGCGGGCATCATGCTCATCCTCATCGGCATCGCCGAGATCGTGGCGGCCTTCATGGCCCGCCGCGCGGCCGGCACGGGAAGCACGGGCAGCCGGCCGGCACCCGCCGCGGCCTGACGGCACACGACCG
>NZ_JBFULD010000178.1:0-8546 GCF_056400505.1 Terrabacter sp. P5_B1 | reverse complement strand
GCTCGACGCGGTCGCCGAGGAGCTCGGCGCGCTCGCCGTCCCCGGCGACACGTCGACCGACGCCGGGGTGCGTCACCTCGTCGACACGGCATACGGCCACCTGGGGGACGTCGACGTCTTCTTCGCCAACGCGGGCATCGGCACGCTCAAGGGTCTCGACGCCGTCGACGCCGAGTGGGAGCGGGCCCTCGACACGAACGTCCTCGCCCACGTGCGTGCGGCCCGACACCTCGTGCCCCGCTGGCTCGACGCGGGCGGCGGGCGCCTCGTCGTCACCGCCTCGGCCGCCGGCCTGCTGACGATGCTCGGAGACGCGCCGTACTCCGTCAGCAAGCACGCCGCCGTCGCCTTCGCGGAGTGGCTGAGCGCGACCTACCGTCATCGCGGGATCGTCGTCCAGGCGATCTGTCCGCAGGGCGTGCAGACGCGGATGCTCGACGGCTCCGGGCCGCTCAAGGACCTGCTCACCCTCGACGCGACGCTCACCGCCGACGAGGTCGCCGACGCCGCGTGGCAGGCGCTGGCCACCGACGACTTCTACGTGCTGCCGCACCCGGAGGTGCGCGACTACTACGCGCAGCGCGCCGCCGACCCCGACGCCTGGCTCGCCGGCAWGAACCGGCTCCAGCAGAAGCTCGACCGCCAGATCCAGACCTCCACCACCTCGACCCAGGAGCCCGCATGAGCGACCAGCCGACCACCACCGACACGACGACCCAGCGCACCGCCATCGTCACGGGCGCCGCGCGTGGCATCGGCGCCGCCGTCGCCAAGCGCCTTGCCTCTGACGGGTATGCCGTCGCCGTCCTCGACCTCGACGAGTCCGCCTGCGCCGCAGTGGTGTCCGACATCGAGACAGCTGGCGGCAAGGGGCTGGCCGTGGGTGTCGACGTCTCCGACGAGGCCGGGGTGCAGGCCGCCGTCGAGCGCGTCGCCACCGAGCTCGGCGCCCCGACGGTGCTCGTCAACAACGCGGGCATCATCCGCGACAACATGCTCTTCAAGATGAGCGCCGACGACTGGGACGCCGTCATGAACGTCCACCTGCGCGGCTCCTTCCTGATGACGCGCGCGACGCAGAAGCACATGATCGACGCGAAGTTCGGCCGCATCGTCAACCTCAGCTCGACCTCCGCGCTCGGCAACCGTGGCCAGGCCAACTACTCCGCCGCCAAGGCCGGCCTCCAGGGCTTCACCAAGACGCTCGCGATCGAGCTCGGCAAGTTCGGCGTGACGGCCAACGCCATCGCCCCGGGCTTCATCGCCACCGACATGACCCGCCAGACCGCCGAGCGCATGGGCATCACCTTCGAGCAGTTCCTCGAGGGGGCGGCCAAGGAGATCCCCGTCGCGCGCGTCGGCCAGCCCGAGGACATCGCGGCCACGACCTCCTTCCTCGTGCGCGAGGAGGCCGGGTTCGTCTCTGGTCAGGTCATCTACGTCGCCGGCGGGCCGAAGGACTGACGTGACGGACGCCGACCGCACCGACCCGCCGGGACTGCCGCTCGACGCGCTCCGGGGCTTCCTCGACCGTGAGGCCCCCGGTCTGCTCGACGGGCCGCTGACCGGGCGGGTAGTCGCGGGCGGCAAGTCCAACCTCACCTACGAGGTGGGGGACGGCACGAGCACCGTCATCGTGCGTCGCCCACCCCTCGGGCACGTACTCGCCACCGCGCACGACATGGTGCGTGAGCACCGCGTCATCACCGCCCTGCGCGACACCGCCGTCCCCGTCCCCATCACGTATGCCGTGTGCGACGACCCCGACGTCGTCGGCGCCCCGTTCTACGTCATGGAGCGCGTCGAGGGCACGCCCTACCGCTTCGAGGCGCAGCTCCAGCCGCTCGGCGGCGAGCGGGTGCGCGCGATCAGCGAGCGGATGGTCGACACGCTCGTCGCGATGCACGCGGTCGACCCCGCCTCGGTCGGCCTGGCCGACTTCGGCCGCCCGGACGGCTTCCTCGAGCGGCAGGTCCGGCGCTGGAAGCAGCAGCTCGACGCCTCGCGAAGCCGAGACCTGCCCGGCATCGACGAGCTGCACGAGCGGCTGGCCGGATCCGTTCCGGCACAGGGCGACCCGACGATCGTGCACGGGGACTTCCGTCTCGACAACCTCCTCGTCACGAGCGACGACAAGGTGTCCGCGGTGCTCGACTGGGAGATGGCGACGCTCGGTGACCCCCTCACCGACGTGGCGCTCCTCGAGGCCTACCAGCGGCTCCCGCTCCTCATGGACTCCGTCGCCGTCTCCGACGTCTCGCGGGCGCCGGGCTTCATCACCGGCCCCGAGCTGCGCCGGCGGTATGCCGCCGCCAGCGGCCGCGACCTAGGCCACCTCTCGTTCCACCTCGGGCTCGCCTACTTCAAGCTCGCCGTGATCCTCGAGGGCATCCACTACCGCTACACCCGGGGCCAGACCGTCGGGGGCGGCTTCGCCACCATCGGCGAGGCCACCGTCCCCCTCGTCACGGCCGGCCTCGCCGCCCTCAAGGAGAGCTGACATGGACTTCGGATTCGACGCCCGCACCGAGGAGCTGCGCACGACGCTGCTCGGCTTCATGGACGAGCGCATCGTCCCGTCGGTGCCCGTCTTCGACGAGCAGGTCGCTGCCCTGCCGGACCGCTGGGCGTGGAGCACCGCCCCGGTGCTGCAGGAGCTGCGCCAGGAGGCCCGCGACCTCGGCCTGTGGAACGTCTTCCTGCCCGGCGAGCACGGAGCCGGACTGACCAACCTCCAGTACGCCCCGCTCGCCGAGATCACCGGCCGCTGCATCCGGCTCGCCCCGGCCGTCCTCAACTGTGCGGCGCCCGACACCGGCAACATGGAGGTGCTGGCCCAGTTCGGCAACGCCGAGCAGCAGGACCGGTGGCTGAAACCGTTGCTGCGCGGGGAGATCCGCTCGGCGTTCGCCATGACCGAGCCCGACGTCGCGAGCAGCGACGCCACCAACATCGAGCTGTCGATCCGCCGGGACGGCGACGACTACGTCATCAACGGCCGCAAGTGGTGGATCACCGGGGCGATGAACCCCGAGTGCGAGGTCCTCATCGTCATGGGCAAGACCGACCCCGACGCCGACCGGCACCGCCAGCAGTCGATGGTCCTCGTTCCGCGCGACGCCCCGGGTCTCGAGCTCGTCCGTGGCATGGAGGTCTTCGGCTACGACGACCGCGACCACGGCGGTCACGCCGAGCTGCGCTTCACCGACGTCCGGGTGCCGGCGAGCAACCTCATCGGCGAGGAGGGCACGGGCTTCGCCATCGCCCAGGCCCGCCTCGGCCCCGGTCGGATCCACCACTGCATGCGCTCGATCGGCCTGGCCGAGGTCGCCATCGAGGCGATGTGCCGCCGTGCGTCCGAGCGGGTCGCCTTCGGCCGGCCCATCGCCGAGCAGGGCGTCGTCCGTGACTGGATCGCCGAGTCCCGGGTGCGCATCGAGCAGCTGCGCCTGCTCGTCCTCAAGACGGCCTGGCTCATGGACACCGTCGGCAACAAGGGCGCCCACACCGAGATCCAGGCGATCAAGATCGCCACCCCCAAGACCGTCGAGTGGATCCTCGACAAGGCGATCCAGACCCACGGCGCCGCCGGGCTCAGCCAGGACACCGAGCTCGCCGCGGCCTTCGCCGGCATCCGCACCCTCCGCTTCGCGGACGGCCCCGACGAGGTGCACAAGAACGCTCTCGCCAAGGCCGAGCTGCGCAGGTATGCCGCCCGCTGACCGCGCGCGGACGGCATACGCCCCGCTGTTCGACCGGGCCGACCGGGCCGACCCGACCAGACCGCACGACGAAGGGACCGACGATGGACTTCGACCTCAGCGCCGAGGAGCGCGAGATCCGTGACTGGGTGCGGACCTTCGTGCGCAAGGAGATCGTGCCGYTCGAGCCGCAGGTGCTCGAGCGCGAGCGCCGAGGTGAGCGGGGACTCACGGCCGATGAGCTGAAAACCCTTCAGGACAAGGCCCGCTCGTCCGGCTTCTTCGGCATCCAGACGCCGGAGAGTCACGGTGGCATGGGGCAGGGCGCCCTCGTCGCGGCGCTCATCGAGATCGAGCTCGGCCGGTCGTTCGTGCCGTTCCGCTTCGCCGGTGAGGCCGACAACATCCTCTTCAGCGCGACGGACGAGCAGCAGACGACTTACCTCCTGCCCACGATCGAGGGCACCCGCAAGTCGTGCTTCGCGATCACCGAGCCCGGAGCGGGGTCCGACGCCCGTGCCATCCGCACCAGTGCCCGCCGCGAGGGCGATGAGTGGGTCATCAACGGCGAGAAGACCTTCATCACCGGCGGCAACGAGGCCGACTTCGTCATGGTCTTCGCGGTCACCGACAAGGAGAAGGGCACCGACGGCGGCGTCACGTGCTTCCTCGTCGACCGCGACCGTGGGTGGACGAGCACGCCGATCGACACGATGGGGGAGTGGGGTCCGGCCGCCCTGGTCTTCGAGGACGTGCGCGTGCCGCAGTCCGCGATCCTCGGCGAGGAGGGCCGGGGCTTCGAGCTCGCGATGCGCTGGATCGGCAAGGGCCGCTACATGCTGCCGGCGCGCGCCCTCGGCTCGTGCGAGCGGCTCGTCGAGATGGGCATGGAGTGGGCGCGCAACCGCGTCACCTTCGGCCAGCCCATCGCCGAGCGCCAGGCCATCCAGTGGATGGTCGCCGACTCCGCCGTCGAGATCGAGGCGCTGCGGTGGCTCGTGCTGACCGCCGCCTGGCAGGTCGACCGGGGCATCGACTCGCGGCAGTCGCAGTCGATGGCCAAGCTCTACGGCGGCGTCAAGGCCAACGAGATCGTCGACCGCGTGCTGCAGATGCACGGCGGGATGGGTTACACCCGCGAGCTGCCCGTCGAGCGGTGGTACCGCGAGCTCCGCCTGCTGCGCATCTACGAGGGCACCGACGAGATCCAGCGGCGCACCATCGCCCGCAACCTGCTCAAGGGGCACGCCTCGGTGCGCGGGCACCTGGGCTGAGCCCGAGCGGGCCCGACGCGTGCGCCCGGCCCCACGGCATACGTGGTCGGGCCTGTCGACGGATCGGCCACCCGTGCCGGTGCCGCGCGAGGATAGTGGAGGGATGGCCGGTCCTCCCGCAGGCGCGAAGCAGTTCAACAAGGTCGCCGTCCGGCTGGCCGGTCACCGGATCCTGCCGGTGTGGGCCGTGCTGCGCCACACCGGACGCTCGAGCGGCAGGTCCTACGCGACGCCGGTCGCCGTCCTGCACACCGAGACGACGTTCGTCATCAGCCTGCCCTGGGGCCGCGGCACCGACTGGGTGCGCAACGTGCGCGCGGCAGGTGGCTGCACCATCCGGTGGAAGGGGCACGACTTCACGTGCACGGACCCGACCTTCGTCGACCAGTCCGTCGCGGTCGCGGCCGCGAGCGGCATCGCCCGCCGCGTCATCGAGAGGCGCGAGATGCCGGGTGGGTACCTCCAGCTCACCCGTACGCCGGCCCCCGAGCACTCCGCGATGCAGTCCGGCTGGTGAGTCCCGACCGGTGAGTCCCCGCGGGGTCGGTCGCCGATCTCGACACTGTTCCGAATAGTTCCTTTTGCCCGATCTTCTCAGGCAACTGCGACATCATGGGGCCATGAGGAGGTCCGCGCCCCCGGCTGCCCCGGACGCCACGCGTCGACCGACCAGAGACGGCGGGGGCGAGTGAGCCGCGCGGAGTGGCTCCGTCCACGCTGGTGGACCCTGGCGGCACTGACACTCGTCGGGGTCTTCGCGCTGGGGGCCGCCTCGGTGCATTTCTCCCTGGCCGGGTCGACCGTCGCGCCCTGGTGGCCGGCAGCAGGCCTGGCCGTCTGCTTCCTGCTCGCGACCGACCCGGGACCCCGACGTTCCTTCCTCTTCGTCCTCGGGGTCCTCGTCTCGAGCGCCGCGGCCAACGTCTACGGGGGGCGCCCGACCCTCGTGAGCCTGCTCTACGGCACCGCGAACGCGGCGGAAGTCGCCGTTGTGCACGGTCTGCTCACCGCGCGCGGTCGGCGACCACGGCTCGCCTCGATGGAAGACCTGTGGCGGCTGATCGCTGCGACCGTCACCGGTGCGGTGGTCATCGGGCTGCTCGCCGGGCTCACGGCGCACTTCGCCCTCGGCGGGAACTTCCTCGACTCGGTGTCGGCGGCGGCGTCCTCGCACGGGGCCGCCGTCCTCGTCATGGCGCCGCTCGGCATCGCGGCCCGCGGCCGGCGCACTCGCGGTCCCGACCTTGAGGATCTCGTGCAGTGGATCGTGGTCGTCGGGGTGACGTTCTGGGTGTTCCACCGCGGGCAGTCCCTGCCGCTCGTCTTCCTGCCGATCCCGGGACTCGTCTGGGGTGCGCTGCGGCTCGGCCTGCGCACCGTCGCCGTCCAGCTCATCGTCGTCGGCGCTCTGACCGTGCGGCTGACGATCATCGGAGGGGGGCCGTTCGCCGCAGCCGCCCGCCACGGTGGCATCCGTCCGGAGACCGTCGGCACGCTGACGCAGGCGTTCCTCGTCACCGCGGCGGTGACCACCCTGTCCCTGGCGGTGGCCGCGACCCAGCGGCGATCGGCGCTCGCCGAGCTGCGTGCCGAGGGAGTGCTCACCGCAGGTGTCCTCGACACCGCGGCCAGCGTCATCATCGTCGTCGACCGGCGCGGGGTCATCGCGCGGCTCAACGCCACGGCCGCCCGGCTGCTGGGCGGCGCCGAGGGCGACCTCGTGGGGCGGCCTGCGGCCGACGTCTTCCCCGTCGCGGACCGCCCGGCCCTCGCTGCCCGCATGGCGGCGATCGCGGACGGTGCCGTGCCGCTGGCCGAGGAGCACGACTGGGACGTGCCGGGCCTCGGGGTGCGGCACCTGGTGTGGACGAACGCCTACCTCACCGACGACGACGGTCACCGGAGCCACCTCGTCAAGACCGGCGTCGACGTGACCGACGAGCGCGCGGCCCGCTCCTTCGTCGAGGCGGTCCTCGAGGCAGCCACGGCGACGGTCATCGTCGGCGCCGACCTCGACGGCGTCATCACGCTCTTCAACCGCGGCGCCGAGAACGTCCTCGGCTACCAGGCGACCGAGCTGGTCGGTCGTCGGGACTGGTTGGTGCTGCACGACGCCGAGCAGATCGCGGGCGTGGCGAGGGACCTCGGGATCGAGCCCGGCTTCGACGTGCTCGTGCACCGTGTGCGCGGGGGCGCGAGACGCGCGACTGGACCTACCTGCGCCAGGACGGGACCCATCGCACGGTGTCGCTCACGGTGAGCGGCATCCGCGACGCGGGCGGGCATCTCACCGGCTACCTCGGGGTCGCCGAGGACGTGACGCGCCGGCGCCAGACCGAGGTCGCCCTCCAGGTCGCGCTCGACCGCGAGCGCCAGGCGGTCGAGGAGCTGACCGCGCTCGACCGGACCAAGTCGGACTTCGTCTCCTCGGTGAGCCACGAGCTGCGCACCCCGCTCGCGAGCGTCCTCGGCTACGCCGAGATGCTCGAGGACGGCGCTGCAGGCGCGCTCACCGATCGCCAGCTCGAGCTCGTCGCGCGCGTCGACCGCAACGGCCGGCGTCTGCTGTCGCTCATCGAGGACCTCCTGCTCCACTCGCGCATCGAGTCCGGGCGTCTGGAGCTGCACCCGTGCCGGTTCGACCTGGCCGAGGTCATCGACGAGGCGTGGCACTCGGTCGCGTCGGTGACGGGCCAACGACAGCTGGAGCGCGACCTCGACGTCGCCCCCCGGCCGCTCTGGATCGAGGGCGACCCGGTGGCGCTCGAGCGGGTCGTGACGAACCTGCTGACGAACGCCGTGAAGTTCACGCCCGACGGCGGCCGCATCGGCCTCACGGCGCGCGTCGCGGACGCCGACGACGCCGACGACGCCGACGACGCCGACGACGTCTGCACGGTGCGTCTCACCGTCTCCGACTCGGGCATCGGCATCCCCGCCGCCGACCTCGACCGGGTCTTCACGCGCTTCTACCGCACGAGTGCCGCGAACGAACGCGCGATCCAGGGCTCCGGTCTCGGCCTCTCGATCGTGCGCGCCATCGTCGAGGGACACGGGGGTCGCGTCGAGGTCGAGTCGGCCCCGGAGCAGGGCTCGACCTTCACCGTGCGCCTGCCCGCATCGAGTTCTGCGGTGCCGCACCCGGAGGGCGCGGAAGGTCCGATCGCGACCACGGACATGGTTCAGGAGTCCCGGGTGGGCTCGCCCCGGGGGTAGGTGCGCGCGACGGGTCCGGGGCCGTGGCGGGCCTCGTCGCGGCCGACTCAGCCCGCGACGACGACGACGAGGGTCCGGGGGCCATGGACGCCCTCGACCCGGCTCAGCTCGATGTCGCTCGTGGCCGACGGCCCGCTGACGAAGGTCAGGGGACGGGTTGGGTCGAGCCGCGCGAGCCCCTCGGGCACCGTCTGCACGATGCTCAGGACCGTGACGACGCAGACGTGCACGTCGGGGACGAGGGTGATCATCCGTCGACCGCACAGCGGTGATCCGTCGAGGACGATCGTGCCGGTCTCGGACACCGCAGCGACGGACCCGGTCACGACCGCGTCGACGAGGTCCAGGTCGCGCG
>NZ_JBFULD010000177.1:0-8602 GCF_056400505.1 Terrabacter sp. P5_B1 | reverse complement strand
ACCGGTGGCCGGCGTCGAGCTCGAGGCGATCCCCGCTCCCGACGCCATGCTGCCGTGGACCGGAGCGGACACGTGGGAGGGCGGCTACATCGAGGGCCTCGAGTTCCGCGTCGACCCGGAGCGCCGACCTGGACGGACGCGCGCCTGGATCCGGGCACTCAACCCGCTCCTCGACGGCGAGACCTGCTCTCCCACAGCGGATCTCGTGCGACTAGCCGACACGGCGAACGGCATCGCGGTGCGCGTCTCGCCCCGTGAGTGGATGTTCCCCAACGTCGACCTCAGCGTGCACCTCTTCCGCGAGCCCGTCCGGGGCTGGATCGGCTTCGACACCCGCGTGACCATGGGACCGACCGGGCTCGGACTCACGTCGACGACGCTGCACGACGAGCGCGGACCCGTCGGCCGGGCCGAGCAGATCCTCACGGTGCGGCGGATCCCGGGGGCCTGACGGCACCCTCGCGACGGCTTTCCGGACGGGGTCCGCGGGTGGTCGAGCGCAGCGCCGGGGCGAATTTGCACATATCGCCCCAAATCGGTGCTCCACTGTCACACTGAAGCACGCGCCTGCGCCGACCTACGCCCGCCCCGTGCGGTCCGGACCCCGAGGAACACATCATGAGGACCATCAGCGTGGACAGGAAGCGGAGCGCGGGCACCATCGCCGCGGCTCTCGCCATCGTCGCCGTCACCGTCACCGCTCCGGCCGCACGCGGCGACGACCTGACCGGCACGCCCACCCCGACCGGCACCTCGAGCACGACCCCCAGCCCCGGGAGCACCGCAGCGGTCACGACGACCACGGGCTCGACGACCACGGGCTCGACGACCACAGGCTCGACGACTACGGGCTCGACGACTACGGGCTCGACGACCACAGGCTTTACGACTACGGCGACCCAGACGACCACCGCGACGACGACGTCCGCCACGAGCCCCCCGACCACGACCCCGCCGATGCCCTCGGTCCCGGCCACGACGACTCCCCCGAGCCGTCTGGTCATCGGCCGCGCCGCGCCGATCACGGCCATCAAGGACCTGCAGGTCCGGCTCAAGCTCGTCGGCCGCTTCACCTACGCCATCACCGGCGTCTACTGGTACGCCGTCGACCAGTCGGTCCTCGGMTTCCAACAGGCCCAGGGCCTTCCGCGGACCGGCGTCGTCGACCAGCGCACGTGGGACCGCCTCCGCGCGTTGACGAGCACCCCGACCGCCGTCAGCGGCACAGCGCCGGCGGCACAGGTCCGCGAGGTCCAGCTCCGGCTTCGGGCCCTGGCCCGTTGGCGGTATGCCATCACCGGCGTCTACTGGTCAGCCCTCGACAGGGCTGTCCTGTCCTTCCAGCAGACACGCAACCTGCCGCAGTCGGGCGTCATCGACGGGCGCACGTGGGCCCGGCTCGTCGCCGAGACCTACCGACCGGGCACCTTCGACGCCTACCGCTACACCGCCGGGCTGGCACCGGTCCTGCCGACCCCCGGGTCGCTCGACGGCCGCTGCCGCACGGGCCGCGTCATGTGTGTCGACAAGGCGACCCGCACCCTGACCTGGGTCGTCGACGGCAAGCCCCTCATGGTCATGTGGGCCCGCTTCGGAGGGCCCGGCCGTGAGACCCGCGAAGGGACCTTCCGGGTCTCTCGCAAGTACGAGTACGTCATCTCCAACCTCTACTTCACGCCGATGCCCTACTCGATGTTCTTCTCGGGTGGACAGGCGGTGCACTACTCGTCGAACTTCGCGCGCCTGGGCTACGCGAGCTCCAGCCACGGCTGCGTCAACATCGCCGACCACGCCCAGCTCGTCTCGCTCTTCTCGCAGGTGCGTGTCGGCGACGAGGTCGTCGTCCGTCACTGAGCCCGACCCGTCCGCTGGACGAACCACCCGGCGAACTGGCTGGGGGCCACTCACCGCACCTGACGGCATACCCCCCCGGTGGGCGGCGCCTGCCACTCACTCAACCCTGGCTGTGACCTTCGTGCCGAGCTCGACGGTGCGGCTCACCGTGCACCACTCGTCGTGCGAGCGCTGGACCATCTTCGGCAGCATCTCGCGGGCGGCGTCACCGCCCTCGCCCTCGGGGAAGCGCACCCGGAAGGTCACGGTGATGTCCTGGAGGTGGTTGCCGTGCTCGTCCTTGACCTTGTCGGCGCTCACCTCGACCTCGAAGTCGTCGGGCTCGGCGCGTCGCGTGGTCACGGTGTCGACGTCGACCGCCGTGCACGCCGCGATGCCGGCGAGGAGCAGCTCGACCGGCGACAGCTCGTCGGTGCCGGAGCTGACGGTGATCGAGCCGCCGCGACGGTTGCGGGCGGTGTAGCGGCCCATGCTGTCGCGGGTCAGTGTGACGGAACGGAGGTCGGGCGCATCGGTGCTCATACGGTCAAGCCTTCCAGAAGGGCGGGCGTGACGGGGCGTGCGGCACTCAGCTCCAGGCGTCGGCGAGCAGCTCGTAGGAGCGCAGCCGGTCCTCGTGGTCGTGGGCGCCGCAGGTCACGATGACCTCGTCGACGCCGGTCGCCTCGACGAAGCCGGCGAGCCCGTCGCGCACCTCRTCGGGCGTGCCGACGAGCGAGACACGGGTCATCTCGCTGACGGCCTGGCGCTCGGCCGGCGACCACGACGCCATGAGGCTCGCGATGTCGCCCTGTGGCTCGGGCAGCCCGGCGCGGCGGCCGGTCACGATCCCGTGGAAGCGCTGGAGCACGCTCGTGAAGAGGCGCTCGGCCGCGGCGGTCGTGTCGGCGACCATGACGTTGACGCCGGCCAYCGTGCGCGGCGCGTCTAGGCCCCCGGGTTCGGTCGACGGGGTGAAGCGCGAGCGGTAGACCTCGAGCGCGCTCATGAGCGCAGCCGGGGCGAAGTGCGAGGCGAAGGAGTAGGGCAGGCCGAGTGCTGCGGCCACCTGGGCGCCGCCGTGGCTCGAGCCGAGGATCCAGATCGGCACGCGGGTGCCCTCGCCCGGGATGGCACGCACCTTGGCGTCCGGGTCGGGGTCGCCGAGGTAGCCGATGAGCTCCTCGACCTCGCCGGCGAAGTTCATCGCGGCGGCCTCGTTGCGGCGCAGGGCACGCGTCGTGAACGGGTCGGTGCCCGGGGCACGCCCGAGGCCGAGGTCGATTCGGCCGGGGTGGATGGTCGCGAGGGTGCCGAACTGCTCGGCGACGACGTAGGGCGCATGGTTCGGCAGCATGATGCCGCCGGCGCCGACCCGGATCGCCTCGGTCTGGTCGGCGACGTGCCCGATGAGCACCGCCGTCGAGCTCGACGCGACGCCGCGCATGTTGTGGTGCTCGGCCATCCAGTAGCGCTGGTAGCCCCACTTCTCCGCGTGGCGCGCGATGTCGACCGTCGAGGCGATCGCCTCACCGGCGGTGCCGCCGTCGAGGACGGGCACGAGGTCGAGGATGTTCAGCTGGGCTCTGGCGGAAGGACTCACGTGGGAGCCAACGGGCCGCCCGGCTCGCGGTATTCCACACCGACGGCTTCTTTGCCCGAGCGCGGGGCGCGCCAGGTGACATGTCGCCTTTCGTCCGAGGTGTGACGGAATGGCGGCGCAAAGGATTCTTTTCCCCTCCAGGGGCGCCGTTCGCGGAGCAGACTGGGCTGGCCGCCTGTGGCGGTGGCCGCCGGGTTCGGCGGCCGCTCGGCGAACTACTTTCCGAAGAAGGGGGAACCATGCGTGAAAGAGGTCGGCCCCGGGCAAGGGGTCGGTTGGTGGCGACGACGCTGGGGGTCACCGTCGCGGCGGTGGTCTTCGGTGGTCAGACGGCCGGAGGTGCGGCAGCCAACACCGCCGGAGTCACCATGACTGCGACAGCGGCGGAAACATCGCAAACGGCGCCGCAAGGACTGGTCCGCAGCATCACCAAGGGTGCGAGCGTGTCTTTCCCGGCATCGATGGCCAACGGTCAGCCGAGCGGGGTGCAGACCCATGAACTGGCACCGGGCGTGGGGCCGGACGCCAACGCGAGCGTGCCGCGGAGCCACTCGAGAGGCCCGCGCGGCAAGAACCGCTCGGCGGACGTGCTCCGCCCGCCGGTCGTGGCGCCGACACGCGTCGACGGCTCCGTCGGGCTCAAACGCAGCTGGCTCGGGCTGGACGGCTTCGACCAGCGCTACGCCAACGGGGGCAACCAGTTCTCGGTCGAGCCCCCCGACCAGGGCCTCTGCGTCGGCAACGGCTACGCCCTCGAGGCCGTCAACGACGTCTTGAAGGTCTACCGCACCGACGGCTCCGCGGCCACCGGGGTGAGCGACCTGAACACGTTCTATGGCTACCCGGCGCAGATCGACCGGACGACGGGAATCCAGGGTCCCTTCGTGACCGACCCGACGTGCATCTACGACCACGGCAGCGGCAGGTTCTTCCTGGTCGTGCTCACCCTCGAGGTGGACGGGACCACGGGCGCGCTCCTGGGGCCGAACCACCTCGACCTCGCGGTCAGCCGCACGGGCAACCCCACCGGCCGATGGGACATCTACCGGCTCCCCGTGCAGGACGACGGCACCCAGGGAACGCCGAAGCACAAGAACTGCCCCTGCATCGGCGACTACCCACACATCGGCTCGGACGCCAACGCCGTCTTCCTGACGACCAACGAGTACCCGTTCAGTAACGACCCCGGCGTCTATGGCAACAACTTCAACGGTGCCCAGATCTACGCGCTGGACAAGTCGGCCCTGGCCGCGGGCGCGTCCCGGCTCCACGTCGTGCACTTCGAGAACACCTTCCTCCCGTCCGGAGACTCGAAGGTGCCTGGTTTCACCGTCTGGCCCGCTCAGGTACCCGACTCCCTCTACGCCACGGCCCAGGGCGGGACCGAATACTTCCTGAGCTCCGTCGCCGGCGAGGAGGCGCAGCCGCGCCGGTTCACCGGGATGGCCGACCGGATCGGTGTGTGGTCCGTCTCCAACACCAGGACCATCACCGGGCCTCGACCCGACCTGCAGCTGCAGCGAGGGCTGGTCCACTCCGAGGTGTACGGCGTGCCACCGCTGTCTGAGCAGAAGGTCGGCCCGGTCCCGCTGCGGGACTGCATCCTGACCAACTGCAACGACATCCTCGGAGCCGGCATCAAACCGCCCCGGCAGCAGCCCGAGGGACCGTTGGACAGCAACGACAGCCGCATGCAGCAGGTCTACTACTCAGGTGGCCGGTTGTACGGCGCCCTTGACTCCGTCATGCGGGTCAACGGGACGCTGCAAGCAGGCATCGCCTGGTTCGCGGTGAAGCCGGGAACGACAGCGGGATCCTCGACCGTGGCTCGGCAGGGATACGTCGGCGTGGCCGCGAACAACGTGAACTACCCGGCCCTGGCCGTCCTGCCCGATGGGACTGGGGCGATGGCGTTCTCGCTCGTGGGTCACGACTACTACCCCACAGCCGCCTACACGCTCTTCGGACCCAGCGGGGCGGGGGCCGTGCAGATCGGCGCCCGCGGACGGGCACCGCAGGACGGCTTCTCGGAGTACCAGGCCTTCGCCGACCCCGGCCAGCCGGCCCGTCCGCGCTGGGGCGACTACAGCGCAGCGGTCACGGACGGCTCGAGCATCTTCATGGGCACGGAGTACATCGAGTCGAGGTGCTCGTTCTCCCAGTTCCGCACGGACATGACGTGCGACGGGACCCGGGCCCCGCTGATCAACTGGGCCACGCGGATCTACCAGGTGACGCCGCAGCTCCAGTAAGACCCAGCACCACCCTCAGCGCACCATGCGTGGGCCGGCGGAGACCCGTCCGGCCCACGCCGCTGCACTCTGGGACAGCCACCAGGTACGGCTCCGCCTCCTCGTTCGGGCGGGAAGCGGGCACGGATCACCTCGAACGCCCCTGACGGAGGGGTGGCCATGCCAAGGTTGCGAGGTGCGAACCTAGTGAAGGGCCTTGCGGTCATCGGCGTGGTCGCGGCTGTCGCGTCCGCCTTCCCAGGTAGGCGACTGCCTCGTCGCAGGGGGCGGCCCCGGCAGACACACGGTGCGGGACCCAGACCGGGGATCCGCCCGCACACGGTCAGTGGGATCACGTCACGGTGGTCGTCTTCGAGAACAAGACGTTGCCCAAGATCATCGGCAACACCGAGGACGCGCCGTATCTGACGTCACTGGCCCGGGCCTGTTCTTACGCCACCAACATGCGTCACCTGACGACGACGAGCCTGACCAACTGCATCGCGTTGACCTCTGGGTACACGGGCCACTCCGGTGGCAAGGAGGTCCTCATCACGGGCACCAAGCTCCCGAGGGTGTGGCCCCAGGACAGCGTCAGCATCTTCGAGGCGATGGGGCTCCTCCGCCCGCCAGTGGGCCGAGAGCATGCCGAGCAACTGCTTCATGGGCAACTCTCTTCATCCCTCCCCTCCTGGCAACACCGGAATATGCGGCCGGCAAGAGCGCCGTGATCATCACCTTCGACGAGGGCACCTCGAAGTCGTCCCAGATCCCGTTCATCGTCATCTCGCCGTACACCAAGGCGGGTGGCACGACCAACGTCGCCTACAACCACTACTCGACGCTGGCCGGAGTGCAGCAGATGCTCGGGGTCAGCCCGCTGTTGGGGCACGCGGGAGATGACGCGGTGAACTCCATCGCCGACGACTCCGTCCTGGGGCTCGGCTGAGCACCTCCAGCAGGTCAGGACCGAGGCGTCACGGCAGCTTCAGCTGAGGCACCTGGTCGTCGTGGTCGGGGCAGAACGTCTGGATGCCCGCGGCCATGAGCTGCTTCGTGCGCAGTGCGTCACCGGTGTTGGGGAGCGGCTTGTTGCTCTCGTCCACCGCGATCTGGGCCAGCCCGACTCCACTGTTCTTGAGGGCCCAGCAGGTCGTCGTCGCGGTCTCGATGTCGTCGTTGACGCTCGCTCCGGTCACCGTAGCGCCGAGCTTCTGCGCGGCCAGGACGAAGTTCGCCTCGTCGGCGGTGATGCTCGGCCTCGCGCTCGCGACGCCGGCCGGCAGGTCGGCCAGCGTCGGGTCGGAGCCACCGCATCCGGCGAGGACCAGCGTCACGAGGAGGGCCGCGCCGGCGGCGAGCGCGGTCCGCGGGGCCGGCCGGACGGCATACGTGCTCTCGTTCATCGTTACCCTGAACGCGTGAGCGAGCCGGATCGTCCCCGCGACGCCGCGTCCGCGATGGCGGCCGCGGAGGCCCCGCTCGCCCGCGGCGCGGTCGTCGCGTCGCTGTCCGCCGTCGTCCTCGGTTTCACCTTCCTGCCGCAACTGCTCGGTCTGGCGCTCGCCGGGCTCAGCCTGGCCCGCCGCGAGCCGGGCGGCCGCAGGCCTGCGCTCCTCGCCGTCGGGATCAGCCTGCTGCTCACCATCGTCTGGGGCATCGTGCTGGCCTTGCTCCTCAAGTGGTGGGCCGCCTCCCGCTGAGCGCGCCGGCAACCACGTCCACCCGTGGCTGGGTGGATGCGGCGGCTCGGCGATCTCCGTCGCAACGGCCCCGCCGTGGCTGGATCGTTGCGGCGCCCGGGGCGCGTCCCGCGCTACTGCGAGTACGTCGAGAGGAACTTCTCGAGGCGACCCATCGCGTCCTCGAGGTCCTCGACCCGCGGGAGGAAGACGATCCGGAAATGGTCGTGCGTGCCCCAGTTGAAACCGGTGCCGTGCACGACGAGCAGCTTCTGCTCGCGCAGCAGGTCGAGGGCGAACCGCTGGTCGTCGCGGATGTCGTAGACCTTCGGATCGAGCCGCGGGAAGAGGTAGAGCGCCCCCTCCGGCTTCGTCACCGAGACCCCGGGGATCGCGTTGAGCATCTCCCACGCGACGTTGCGCTGCTCGAGCAGCCGGCCGCCGGGCAGGATCAGCTCGTTGATCGACTGGTAGCCGCCGAGCGCCACCTGGATCGCGTGCTGCGCGGGCACGTTGGCGCAGAGCCGCATGTTGGCCAGGATGTCGAGGCCCTCGAGGTAGTTGCGCGCGTGCTCCTTGGGCCCGGTGATCGCGAGCCAGCCGGAGCGGAAGCCAGCCACCCGGTACGCCTTGGACAGGCCGTTGAAGGTCAGGCAGAGCAGGTCCGGCGCCAGGGAGGCGATCGAGGTGTGCGTCGCGTCCTCGTAGAGGATCTTGTCGTAGATCTCGTCGGCCATGATGATCAGCTCGTGCTCGCGCGCCACCTGCGCGATGGCCTCGAGCACCTCGCGCGGGTAGACGGCGCCGGTCGGGTTGTTCGGGTTGATGACGACGATGGCGCGGGTGCGGTCGGTGATCTTGCTCCGGATGTCGTCGAGGTCGGGTGCCCAACCGGCCTGCTCGTCGCAGACGTAGTGCACGGCGTTGCCGCCGGCGAGGCTCGCGGCCGCGGTCCACAGCGGGTAGTCCGGTGCCGGGACGAGCACCTCGTCGCCGTTGTCGAGCAGGCCCTGCATCGCCATGACGATGAGCTCGCTGACACCATTGCCGAGGTAGATGTCCTCGACGCCGACGGCCGGGAAGTCGCGCAGCTCGTAGTGCTGCTTGACCGCGCGCCGGGCCGAGAGGATGCCCTTGCTGTCGCTGTAGCCCTGCGCCGTCGGCAGCTCCTGGATGACGTCGACGAGGATGTCCTCGGGCGCCTCGAAGCCGAACGGCGCCGGGTTGCCGATGTTGAGCTTGAGGATGCGGTG
>NZ_JBFULD010000176.1:0-8609 GCF_056400505.1 Terrabacter sp. P5_B1 | reverse complement strand
GGCTGGCTCCGCTCGTGGCGCGGGTGGCGGAGTCGGCGTGCACGCTCGTGCTCCACGAGGAGGCCACCGAGCCGCTGGCGACGGTGGGCCTGCCGGAGGCGGGCGACGTGCTCGTCGTGGTCGGGCCCGAGGGCGGCATCACCGACCGCGAGATCGAGGCGCTCACCGCCGCGGGAGCCCATGCCGTGCGTCTGGGCTCGACGATCCTGCGGGCGTCGTCAGCCGGTCCCGCGGCCCTCGCGGTCCTCAGCGCGCGCACCCGCTGGACCTGACGGCCTACGCCCCGCTGGTCAGCGCGCCGTGAAGGGGACGAGCTGTTCCGCAACCGTGGAGCCGTCGTTGGCGCTGGCCTCGAAGACGCGCAGCACGTAGGCGCCTGCCGTCAGCGACTGCTTCGTCGGGAACGTGTACGAACCCCGGGCGGGGGCCCCCTGGGAGGCGGTGGTGAAGCCACTGTCGACGACCTTCCCGCCGCGCAGGAGCTGCCACTGGACGTTCGCCTCGTAGGTGCTGGCGACACCCGAGACGGTGAGGGGGGCGCCGGCCCTGACGACCGAGCCACGCGCCGGCTCGTCGACCCAGATCGGGGCGACCTGGCCGAGCACCGCGATCGGGTCGCTGGGCCGGGTGTAGGACGTTGAGGCCGCGTGACCGGGCGCGACGTCGGCGCTGCCGTCGGCGAGCTCGAAGTGGACGGGCAGCGAGGAGCCGAGCGCGGCCTGCACGGTCCACACGAGCTGCTCCGCGGCGAGCGGAGTGACGTCCCGCGTGCCCGAGGAGAGGCGCACCGTGATGGCGGCGTTCCCGGCCGTCACCGACTGGGCGGTGACGCCGGTCCAGGCGGAGTGGTAGGGGCTGCCAGCCGGTGCCGGCCCCATGGCCAGACGCAACGCGGCCACCGCGTTGCCCGACGGGACCGAGGGCGACGGCAGCCCGGCGGTGACGAACTCCCGGAAGAGCCGGGTCTTGGCGCTCCCCGCCGCGACCGGACCGAGGTAGTAGACGGGCACGCTCACGGTCGTCGTCACCGGAGGCTGGGCGCCCGTCGTGGCAGTGGGGGCAGGGGTGGACGGCCGTGCTGCGGTCTGCGTCGGGACGCTCGACGGTCCGCTCGACGGTCCGCTCGACGGTCCGCTCGACAGTCCGCTCGACAGTCCGGTCGACGGCGTCGCGGACGACGCGCCGGGGGTCGGCGTCCCCACGGCGGTCGGCGTCGCGGCGGCCGGCGGCGTCTGTGCCGGAGGACGGTTGACCGCCCACACCGTGCCGGTCACCAGGACCGCGGTCGCGGCCGCGGCAGCCGGCAGGATCCAGCGGTGGTGGCGGCTGCGGGAACCTGACGAACGCGACGCGCCCGCCGCTGCAAAGCCCGTGCCGGCGTGCCCCTCGTCGAGGATGGCGCCGAGCCGGTCGGTGGGCGTGATGGTGTTCGCCTCGTCCTCGAGCGAGCGGCGCAGCCGGTCCTCGACGAGGCGCAGCCCTGCGCCATCGACGAAGGGGAGGTCGGGGGGCGTCTCGCCCGGTCGCGACGGGTCGGTGTTCATGACAGCTCCAGGGGGTCGATGGTGCGGCGCAGGGCCGTCAGGCCACGGTGGGCGTGGGTCTTGACGGCGCCCGGGGAGATCTCGAGAGCGTGGGCGATCTGGGCCTCGGAGAGGTCGGAGTAGTAGCGCAGCACCAGCACCTCGCGCTGGCGCGACGGGAGGGCCCGCAGGGCGTCCATCACGGCGTGGCGCTCTGCCGAGCGCAGGACGTGCGTCTCCGCGCTCCCGTGGCTGCCCCGTCCCGGGGCGTCGGCTGCGGCCGCCTCTCGGAGGTTCTGGCGGTCGACGACGACGGCGTGGCGCTGCACGGATCGGCAGCCGTTGACGACGGACGTCTGGAGGTAGCCGACGACCCGGCCGCCGTCCCGGATCGAGGCCCAGCTGCGATGGGTGGCGACGAAGGCGTCCTGCACGACGTCCTCGGCGGCGAGCTGGTCGCGCAGCAGGAGCCAGGCGAGGCGCACGAGCCGGTGCCAGTGGGCCCGGTAGAGCTCGGCGATGGCCACGTCGGGGTCGCTCGGCAGCTCGGCACTCGTGTTCGGGGCGTTCGGGGCGGTCGGGGCGGTCGGGGCGGTCGGCACACGGTCAGCGGCCCCGGACGCCCCGGGGTCACTGAGCTGGCCGGACGGCATACCCAACGTTCTCACGGACAAATGACGCACGCGGCGCCTTCACGGTTGACACGTCGACGTGGCAATCGTGCGGACCGTCCACGACGTGCCTAGGGTGCACTCATGACCTCGCAGACCCCGAGTGACTGCCTCTTCTGCAAGATCGTCGCCGGGGAGATCCCGTCCGACCGTGTCGCCGAGAGCGATCGGTCGATCGCCTTCCGCGACATCAACCCTGCTGCGCCGATCCACGTCCTCGTCGTGCCGCGACGCCACGAGCCGACTGTCGGTGCGCTGGCGGCCGTGTCGGGTGACGACCTCGCCGACGTCTTCCGTCTCGCCGCCCGCGTGGCCGAGGCGGAGGGCGTGGCCGACGCGCACCGAATGATCGTCAACACCGGTGGCGACGCCGGACAGACGGTCTTCCACGCGCACGTGCACCTCCTCGCGGGCACGACGTTCACCGAGCGGCGGATGGTGTGAGCACGGAGCCCCACACCGGCGACGAGACGCCGGCCACGACGGGGTCGGCAGACGTCAAGGAGGGCGACGGGGAGACGAAGCCGGTCGATCCTGTCGACGACCTCGTCACCACCCACCACACCCTCAAGGTCGGCCGCCGGACGCTGGGCTACACAGCGACGACCGGCCGCGTCGTGCTGCGCGAGGAGGAGCACAAGGACGGCACCTTCGGCGGGCACAAGGCGCGCGCCGAGCTGTCCCTGACGAGCTACGTCCTCGACGACGCGGACGCCCGCACGCGGCCGGTCACCTTCGCCTTCAACGGCGGTCCCGGCAGCTCCAGCGTCTGGCTGCACCTGGGCCTGCTCGGTCCGCGCCGCGTCGTCAGCGGCGACGTCGGGGCCCTGCAGCCGCCGCCGTACGACCTCGTCGACAACCCGGAGTCGCTCCTCGCCGTCAGCGACCTCGTCTTCATCGACCCCATGTCGACGGGCTACTCGCGCGCCGTCGAGGGCGGTAAGCCGGGGGAGTACCACGGCTACCAGAAGGACGTCGAGTCCGTCGCCGAGCTGATCCGGCTCTGGACCTCGCGCAACGGTCGCTGGATGTCACCGAAGTTCGTCGCGGGCGAGTCCTACGGCACCCTGCGCGGTGCGGCGCTCGCCGAGCACCTGCAGTCCCGCTACGGCATGTACCTCAACGGGCTCGTGCTCATCAGCAGCGTGCTCGACCTCAGCTCGGTCGACTTCGAGAACCAGCGCAACGACCGAGCCCACGCGCTCTACCTGCCGACGTATGCCGCCGTGGCGCACTACCACGGCAAGCACGGCCGGCGGTCGCTGCAGTCCGTCCTCGACGAGGCGCAGGCGTATGCTGCCCGCGACTACCCGTGGGTGCTCTCACGGGGCAACCGCCTCACGAGGCGGGAGCGTGCCGAGGCCGTGGCGACGCTGGCCCGGATCTCCGGCCTGACCGAGGACTACGTCGACCGGGCCGACCTGCGCATCGAGCACTGGCGCTACTTCACCGAGCTGCTGCGCGACCAGCGCCTCACCGTGGGGCGCCTCGACGCCCGGTTCACGGGGCCGGCCGCGGCCGCCATCGCCGAGAACATGGACGCCGACCCCTCCCACGACGCCATCGCGGGCCCCTACGCCGCGGCCTGGAACCACTACGTCCGCGACGAGCTCGGGTACGGCAGCGACCTGCACTACGAGCAGATCTCGCGCCTCGTGCACCCGTGGTCCTTCAAGGACTTCGAGGGCCGGCCGGTCGACGTGTCGCCCAAGCTCGAGCGGGCGATGCGCCAGAACCCGCACCTCAAGGTCCACATCGCCTACGGCTACTACGACGGCGCGACGCCGCACTTCGCGGCCGAGGACGTCGTGGCCCACCTGCAGCTGCCCGCCGACCGGCTCGCCAACATCGAGCACGCCTACTACGAGGCGGGCCACATGATGTACGTTCACGAGCCCTCCCGCGTGCAGCAGAGCCGGGACCTCGCGCAATTCGTGGTGAGGAGCTCGGGCCGCGCCACGTAGACTCGTCACCACGATGAATGACGCGCAACCTCGACCATCCGAGACCGACAGCCCTGACGGCACCCAGCACGCCGCGGGGGGCAAGGCCGGGGGCGACGCCCCCGTGCTGACGCGGCAGATCCCGCCGCCGATCGAGATGGTGACCCTGCTCGGTCCCAGGGACGAGCTGCTCCGCACCATGGAGCGCCAGTTCCCCCTCGTCGACACGCACGTGCGCGGCAACGAGATGACGTTCGCCGGCCCCGCCGGCGAGCTCGAGATCATCGACTCGTTGCTCGACGAGCTGCTCGTCATCGTCGAGACCGGGCAGCCGCTCAACCGCGACGCCGTCGAGCGCTCCATCTCGATGCTGCGGAGCCAGACCCTCGAGCGTCCCGCCGACGTGCTGACGATGAACATCGTCAGCAGCCGTGGCCGCACCATCCGGCCCAAGACGCTCAACCAGAAGCGCTACGTCGACGCCATCGACCAGCACACGATCGTCTTCGGCATCGGTCCTGCCGGCACCGGGAAGACCTACCTCGCGATGGCCAAGGCCGTGGCGGCGTTGCAGGCCAAGCAGGTCAACCGGATCATCCTGACGCGCCCGGCCGTCGAGGCCGGCGAGCGCCTCGGCTTCCTGCCCGGCACGCTCAACGACAAGATCGACCCGTACCTCCGGCCCCTCTACGACGCCCTGCACGACATGGTCTCGCCCGAGACGATCCCCAAGCTCATGGCGTCGGGCACCATCGAGGTCGCGCCGCTGGCCTACATGCGTGGACGCTCGCTCAACGACGCGTTCATCATCCTCGACGAGGCGCAGAACACCTCGAGCGAGCAGATGAAGATGTTCCTCACCCGCCTGGGCTTCGGTTCGAAGATGGTCGTGACCGGCGACATCACGCAGGTCGACCTGCCCGGTGGCACCCGCTCCGGTCTCAAGATCGTGCGTGACATCCTCGGCGACGTCGAGGACATCCACTTCGCCGAGCTGACGTCGCACGACGTGGTCCGGCACCGACTGGTCAGCGCCATCGTCGACGCCTACGAACGCGACGACGCACGTGGCCAGAAGCGCGCCCGTCGCCACGGCAAGGACGCGGCGGGCAGGGCCACCGGTCCGACCCGCCCGGGCGGACGGCATACGCCCTCGGTGGACGCGGCGCCCGACACGCAGGAGGACCTCGCGTGAGCATCGACGTGCTCAACGAGACCGACGCCGGCGTCGACGAGCTCGAGCTGCTCGCCTGCGCCTCCTACGTCATGGAGCAGATGCGCGTGCACCCGCAGGCGGACCTCTGCATCAAGCTCGTCGACGAGGACGCCATGGAGGTCCTCCACGTGCAGTGGATGGACCTGCCCGGGCCGACCGACGTCATGAGCTTCCCGATGGACGAGCTGCGGCCCGGCCGGGAGGGCCAGGAGCCCGATGAGRGCACCCTCGGCGACATCGTGCTCTGCCCGTCGGTCGCGACGAAGCAGGCCCTCGAGGCGGGTCACGCGCCGATCGAGGAGATGCTGCTGCTCACGACGCACGGCATCCTGCACCTGCTCGGCTACGACCACGCCGAGCCGGACGAGGAACGCGAGATGTTCGAGCTGCAACGGCAGCTGCTCCTGACGTTCCTCGCCACGCGCAACCGCCCGAGCGCCTGAGCGCGGACGAGAGACCGAGATGTTCCCGCAGTTCGCGCTCCCGGCGCTCGTCAGCATCGTCGTCGCGTTCCTGCTCTCGGCGGCCGAGGCGGCGATCTTCCGCATGTCCCGCGTGCGGGCGCAGGAGCTCTTCGACGAGGGCCGCTCGGGCGCGAGGTCGCTCATGACCGTGGTCGGCGACTCGCCGCCCTACCTGTCGGTGATCGCGTTCCTGCGCGTCGTCGCCGAGGCCACCGCAGCCGTCCTCGTCACCCTGGCCGTCGCGGGGCAGGTCCAGTCGACGTGGAGCCGCGCCCTCATCAGCATCGCGATCATGGCCGTCGTGTCGTTCGTCGTCGTCGGCGTCTCCCCGCGCACGCTCGGACGGCAGAACTACGACACGGTGGCCCTGTGGAGCGCGCCCTTCGCCGTCGGTCTGCGTCGCGTGCTCGGCCCCCTCGCCAAGCTGCTCGTCGTCCTGGGCAACGCCGTCACGCCGGGCCAGGGCTACACCGACGGGCCGTTCCAGACCGAGTCCGAGCTGCGCGACCTCGTGGACATGGCCGGGGACTCGGACGTCATCGAGGCCGACGAGCGCGAGATGATCCACTCCGTCTTCGAGCTCGGCGACACCCTCGCCCGAGCGGTCATGGTCCCGCGCACCGACATGGTCGTGCTCGACGCCGACAAGACCCTCCGCAGCGCGATGTCCCTCTTCCTCCGCTCCGGCTTCTCGCGGATCCCCGTCGTCGGCGAGGACAGCGACGACGTGCGCGGGCTGCTCTACTTCAAGGACGTCGCCCGGCGGCTCAACGCCGCCCCCGAGGACGGTCGCCACCCTGCCACCGAGGTGATGCGGCCCATGCACTTCGTGCCCGAGAGCAAGCCGGTCGACGACCTGCTGCGCGAGATGCAGCGCGACCAGAACCACTTCGCGATCGTCGTCGACGAGTACGGCGGCACGGCCGGGCTGATCACGATCGAGGACATCATCGAGGAGATCGTCGGCGAGATCGCCGACGAGCACGACCGCGAGGCGCCCGGCGTCGAGCAGCTCGAGAACGGCACCCTCCGGGTCCCCGCCTCGATGGACATCGACGACCTCGCGGAGCTCTTCGACGTCACCATCGACGAGGAGGACGTCGACACCGTCGGTGGCCTCCTGACGAAGGTCATCGGGCGCGTCCCGATCGTCGGCTCGTCCGGTACGGTCGCTGGGCTGGAGCTCACGGCCGAGCGCATGGCCGGACGCCGCCACCGGGTCGCGTCTGTCATCGTGCACCGCGCGCCGGTGCCGGAGGACGACGCCGCACACATCGAGACGGAGGACGCCCATGGCCACTCAGGACGCTGACCCGACACGCGGCGACGGCATGGGCGACGGCATGGCGCCTGGAGGTCGCTCGGAGGACTACCGCGCCGGGTTCGCCTGTCTCGTGGGCCGGCCCAACGCCGGCAAGTCGACACTGACCAACGCGCTCGTCGGACAGAAGGTCGCGATCACGAGCTCGAAGCCGCAGACGACGCGGCACACGATCCGCGGCGTCGCCACCACTCCCACGGCGCAGGTGATCCTCGTCGACACCCCGGGCCTGCACAAGCCGCGGACGCTGCTCGGGCAGCGGCTCAACGACCTCGTCCGCGAGACGCTCCTCGAGGTCGACGTCATCGGCTTCTGCCTGCCCGCCGACCAGCGCATCGGGCCCGGCGACACCTTCATCGCCAACGAGCTCAAGGAGCTGCGCTCGCTGCGGCGCCGCCCCGTCGTCGCCATCGCCACCAAGGCCGACGCCGTCGACCGCGAGCGGCTCGCCGAGCACCTCATCGCCATCGACCAGCTGGGGGAGTGGGACGCGATCATCCCGTGCTCGGCCGTGTCGGGCAGCCAGGTCGAGGAGGTGCGCGACGTCCTCGCCTCCTTCTTGCCGCGATCGCCGCAGCTCTATCCCGACGGCGTGCTCACCGATGAGCCCGAGATGGTGATGATCGCCGAGCTCGTGCGCGAGGCCGCCCTCGAGGGCGTGCGCGACGAGCTGCCGCACTCGCTGGCCGTCGTCGTCGAGGAGATGGTGCCGCGTGAGGGGCGACCCGAGGACAAGCCGCTGCTCGACGTGCGCGTCAACGTCTTCGTGGAGCGCCCGAGCCAGAAGGCGATCGTCATCGGACGCGGGGGCTCCCGGCTGCGCGAGGTCGGCACCAACGCCCGCAAGGGGATCGAGGCGCTCCTCGGCCAGAAGATCTACCTCGACCTGCACGTCAAGGTGGCCAAGGACTGGCAGCGCGACCCCAAGCAGCTCCAGCGTCTCGGCTTCTGAGGGCCCGCACCCAGCGACCCGGACACCACGGAGCGCAGACCCCAGTCCAGTGCCCACTTCCCGACGACGGAAACTAGCACTCGACCGAGGCTCGGGGCCCAGASCCAAGTCGAGTGCCCACTTCCCGACGACGGAAACTGAGCACTCGACCAAGGCTGGGACCAGAGCCAAGTCGAGTGCCCACTTTCCGACGACGGAAACTGAGCACTCGACCGAGGCTCGGGGCCCAGAGCCAAGTCGAGTGCCCACTTCCCGACACCCCCCAGCCCCGCGGCGATGTCCGGCCCGGACAGGTCCCCACCGTCCTAGACTCCGGGCAAGGAGGCGGACATGTCGGAGACTGCTGCGCACGACCACGAGCTCGAGGTACTCGAGGAGGACCAGACGGTGCCCCCGCGACCCGAGGAGCAGATCGCCGACGTCCGCGAGGAGCCGTCGGCGTCAGAGACGCCGGACTCGCCTGAAACCGTCTGACCCGACGGGTGTCCTCCCCCGACGATCCCGTGCCCGGGTCGACCC
>NZ_JBFULD010000175.1:0-8702 GCF_056400505.1 Terrabacter sp. P5_B1 | reverse complement strand
ATGCCGGGAAGTCGGCCGGGGTGCTCGTCAGCGTCGCGCGGCCCGCCCAGTAGACGCCGGTGCGCTCGCCCATGCCGACGGTGGCGGCGGCGATGAGGAAGGTGCGCTCGCGGTCGGCGGTGACGTGGAGGCCGGCGGCGCGCAGGGCGCGGGCGAAGCCGAGGAGCAGCTCGTCGACGCCGGGCCCGGGAGGTGGCTGGAGCTCGACGGTCATACGGTGAGCAGCTTGTCGAGCGAGGCGCGGATCCTCTCGGAGTCCTCGCGGTACTTCAGGGCGGCGCCGAGGGTGGCGGCGGCGACCTCGGCGTCGAGGCGCGTGGCGCCGACGGTCTCGAGGGCGCGCGCCCAGTCGAGCGTCTCCGCGACGCCCGGGGGCTTGATGAGCTCGCCGGAGCTGCGGAGGCGCTGGACGAGGGTGACGACCTGCTCGGCGAGCGCGGCGGAGACCTCGGGCAGGCGGGTTCGCACGATCTCGAGCTCGCGGGCCAGGCCAGGGTGGTCGATCCAGTGGTAGAGGCAGCGGCGCTTGAGCGCGTCGTGCAGCTCGCGCGTGCGGTTTGAGGTCAGCACGACGATCGGCGGGGTGGCGGCGCTGATGGTGCCCAGCTCGGGGATCGTCACCTGCCACGTCGAGAGCACCTCGAGGAGGAAGGCCTCGAACTCGTCGTCGGCGCGGTCGATCTCGTCGATGAGCAGCACGCACGGGGCGGCGCGGAGCGCCTCGAGCACCGGTCGGGCGAGGAGGAAGCGCTCGTCGAAGAGCTCGGCCTCCAGGGCCGCGGTGTTGGTCGGGCTCGGGTCGTGGTGCTCGTCGCGGCTCAGGGCCTCGACGGTGCGCAGGTGCAGGATCTGGCGCGGGAAGTCCCAGTCGTAGAGGGCCTGCGTCGCGTCGATGCCCTCGTAGCACTGGAGCCGGATGAGCCGGAGGGCGAGCGCCTGGGCCAGGGCCTCGGCGAGCGCCGTCTTGCCGGTGCCGGGCTCGCCCTCGAGCAGGATCGGCCGGTTCAGCCGGGTCGCGAGGAAGGTCACCGTCGCGAGCGCCTCGTCGGCGAGGTAGCCCGTGCCGCCCAGGGCGGTCGTGACGTCGTCGGCGCTGGCGAACACGTGATCCATGCCCTGAGCATCACTCATGAACCGGGCTTGGGGAAGCGGAGGGCCCGTCTAGCGGGACGTGTCCAGCTCGCCCCGGGTGTCGGCGTCGCGCCCCGTCGCGAGGTCGCCGCACTCGACGAGCTCGTGCGGGTGCGCGCGGTAGTAGTGCCGGGCGCCGTGGTCGCCGAGGGCCGTCGTGACGACGCCCTCCCAGTGCTCGCGCCCGATGAGCGCCGGGTGCCCCGGGTGGTGGTCGTATGCCGCCCGCCGCAGCACCCGACGCAGGGCGTGCTCGTCCTCGTCCCGCGGCACGTCGAGCACCCGGGCGACGACGTCCGGGGTGAGGTCGGGCAGGTCGACGAGGGTCACGAGCACGGCGTCGACGCGCCCCTCGCCCTCGTGGCTCGCACGAGCCAGGGCGGTCAGGCCGGACCGGAGGCTCGCGCCCATGCCCTCGTCCCAGTCGTGGCAGGTGACGACGTCGACGTCCCGACCGAGGGTGGTCACGATGGCGGTGACCTCCGGGCCGGCGGCCCCGACGACGACGGTGACGCCGGCACAGCCGCCGTCATGCAGCAGGCGGATCGCGCTCTCGACGAGCGTCGGCTCGTGCGGGTGACGGCGGATGAGGGCCTTGGGGCCACCCATCCGGCGACCGGCGCCAGCGGCCAGGACGAGCCCGCGCACGTGCGCGGACCGCCCGTGCCCGGCGGCCGGGTGCGGCGCGGTGTGGCTCTCACTCACAGCCGAAACGTACCCCGGCGGACGCGGCCCCTGCGAGCATTCCCGTGACGCCTCGGGAACCAGGAAGACCCTGGAGCAGGGCTCAGGTGCTTGCCTGATCCCCCGGAGCGGTCAACGCTCTGTAGTCTCACCACCAACCGTCGATTCTGGAGGAATACAGATGTCGCAGCTCAGGTCTCCCCTTGTCGGCTACGCGGCCGTCGTCTCCCTCGCAACCCTCGCCCTCGCCGCCTGTGGCTCGAACTCGGGTGGCAACACCTCTGGTAGCAACCCCTCGGGTGGGCCGCAGCTCGTCAGCTCGGACGCCCTCACGGTGTGCACGCACCTGTCCTACAAGCCCTTCGAGTTCAAGGACAGCTCGGGCAACGTCGTCGGCTTCGACATGGACCTCGCGCAGAACGCCGCGAAGCAGCTGGGGCAGTCCAAGGTCACCATCGTCGACATCGACTTCGCCTCGCAGACGTCCGGCGCCGTGTTCGCCGCGAAGAAGTGCGACATGGCGATGGGCGCGGTCACCATCAACGACAAGCGGAAGCAGTCGGTGGCGTTCTCGGAGCCGTACTTCAGCGCGACGCAGGCCCTCCTCGTGAAGAAGTCCTCAGGCATCACCGACCTGTCGTCCCTCAAGGGCAAGAAGCTCGGCGTGCAGACCGACACGACGGGACAGGCCTACGCGGAGAAGAACAAGGACGCCAACGGCTACGAGACCGTCGTCTTCGACGACCTGCCCACCGAGATCGCGGGCGTGCAGTCCGGTCGTGTCGACGGAGCGATCAACGACAACGGACCACTGCTCGACTTCACCAAGACCAACCCGGACTTCGCGGTCGTCAAGGAGTTCGACACCGGCGAGCAGTACGGGTTCCTCTTCCAGAAGGACGACGCCAACGCCGCCAAGATCAAGGACGCCTTCAACGCGGCCCTCAAGAAGTCGATCCAGGACGGCTCCTACAAGGACAGCTACAAGAAGTGGTTCGGCTCCGACCCGGTCGCGATGCCGAGCGTGTCGTGAGGTCAGTGCCATGACGTCACCGGCAGCAGCGGGGCGGGTGCGCACGCTCTCGCCCCGCAAGCGGGCCCAGCGCATCCGGTGGGTGCAGTACGCCGTCCTCGTCGCCGCCGTAGCCCTGCTCATAGCGGTCGCAGACCTCCGCCAGATCCAGAAGGTCTTCTTCCGGGGTGACCTGATCGTCGACACCCTGACCCAGGGACTCGGCCGTGCGCTCCTCAACACCGTCATCTATGCGGTGGGCGCGTTCGTCCTCGGCCTGGTGCTCGGGACGATCCTCGCCCTCATGCGCCTGTCGTCCGTGGGTCCCTACCGGTGGATAGCGACGGTCTACATCGAGTTCTTCCGAGGGTTGCCGGCCATCATCGTGCTCCTGGCTTTCGGGCTGCTGCCGCTGGCCTTCCCGGGCATGGAGATCCCCTTCGGCATCTACGGAACGGTGTGGAGCGCGCTCGGCATCGTCGCGGCGGCCTACATGGCCGAGACGATCCGCGCCGGCATCCAGGCCGTGCCGAAGGGGCAGGTCGAGGCAGCCCGGTCGCTCGGCATGCCGGCCGGGGCCGCGACCCGCAAGATCGTTCTCCCACAGGCGTTCCGGATCGTCACCCCGCCGTTGACGAACGAGCTCATCCTCGTCGTGAAGGACAGCTCGCTCGCCTACATCATCGGACTGTCCGCGACATCCTTCGACCTGACGAAGTACGGCCGGGACCTCGCGAACACGAACGCGAACCTCACCCCGCTCGTCATCGCGGGTCTCTGCTACCTCCTCATCACGCTGCCCCTCACCTTCGCGGTCAGGCGCATGGAAGCGAAGTCGGCGAGGGCACGATGACGGCGAACCCGGCCCCGATGCATACGACCTCGTCGGACGGCGAGGCAGTCGTCGTCGAGATCACGGACCTGCGCAAGTCGTTCGGGTCGGTCGAGGTGCTGACCAACATCACGACCTCGATCAAGCAGGGTGAGGTGGTCTGCGTCATCGGGCCCTCCGGCTCCGGGAAGTCGACGCTGCTCCGGTGCATCAACCTGCTCGAGCAGCCGAGCGGCGGCACCGTGCTCGTCGACGGGGTCGACGTCACCGACCCCGACTGCGACATCGACCGGGTGCGCAGCAAGATGGGGATGGTCTTCCAGCAGTTCAACCTCTTCGCCCACCTGACCGTGCTCGACAACTGCACCGTCGCGCAGCAGGTCGTCCACAAGCGGGGCAGGGCCGAGGCCGGGAAGATCGCCAGGGCCAACCTCGACAAGGTGGGGCTCGCGGACCGGACCGAGGCCTTCCCGGCGCAGCTGTCAGGCGGGCAGCAGCAGCGCGTCGCGATCGCCCGTGCGCTCTCGATGGACCCGGAGCTCATGCTCTTCGACGAGCCGACGTCTGCGCTCGATCCCGAGCTCGTCGGCGAGGTCCTGGCCGTCATGCGACGGCTGGCGTCCGAGGGCATGACGATGATCGTGGTGACGCACGAGATGGCCTTCGCGCGTGAGGTGGCCGACCGCGTCATCTTCATGGACGGCGGCGTCATCGTCGAGGAGGGGCACCCCGACCGCGTCATCGGCGACCCGCAGCACCGGCGGACCCGCACATTCCTCAAGCGGGTCCTCGACCCCACGCACGTCGACCCCGAGGTCGACGAGGACCCCGACGAGGAACGGCGAGCCCAGATCAAGGAGGCCGAGCTCGCGGCGCGGGCACAGCCGCACATGCCGGACGACATCAAGGAGCAGCGGTTCTGATGCCGGGTCCGACGGGCGAGGTCGCCGTCGTCGGTGCTGGGCTGATCGGCCTGTTCAGCGCGCACCACCTGCTCGAGCGTGGGTATGCCGTGACCGTCCTCGAAGCGGGCGGGCTCGGCGGGGGCGCCGCTCGCGTCAACGGGGGCTGGGTCTGCCCGGCACGCAGCGACCCGCTGCCGTCGTGGGGTGTCGTGCGCGACGGGATGCGCTCGCTCACCTCGCCGGAGAGCGGCAGCTTCTTCTTGCGGGCCCGGGCGCTGCCGGGGGTGGCGGGCTATCTGACGCGGTTCCTCGCGAGCTCGGGTGYGGGCCGGTTCGCCCGCTCCTGGGACGAGCTCGACGTCCTGAACGGTCGAACGGCCGGGCTCGTGGACGAGCTCGTCGATGCCGGGATCATCGACGACCTGCAGGACGAGGGCTTCCTCATGCTGCACTCGACCCGCGACGAGGCGGAAGCGTCACGGGCGTCCCTGCTCGGTGTCTCGCGGCGCGGGCTCAGCCCGGCACCCGAACCGGTCCTCGGTCGGCAGGCCCTGCTCGAGCTGGAGCCGGGGCTCGGCGACGCATCGCAGTTCGGGTTCGTCCACCGGGGAGACCGATGGCTGGATCCGTCGCGGCTGGTGGATCGCCTGGCCGACTCGCTGAGCTCGCGAGGCGCACGCTTCCTGACGGACACGCCGGTCCGGGCGGTGCGGCAGCGCGGGTCACGGGTCGAGCTCGCGACAGGCTCTGGTGTGGTGGAAGCCGGCCATGCCGTCATCGCTGCGGGCGCCTGGTCCGAGCAGCTGCTCCGGCCCCTCGGGATCCGGGGCTACGTGACCCCCGGCAAGGGCTACAGCTTCACGATCCATCCCGCGCACCCCCCGACGCACGTCCTGCGGCTCGGCCACACGCACGTCGGCGTGACGCCCATGGGTGACCGGACGCGGGTGGTCGGCATGGTCGAGCTGGACGGGACGGCCGAGGGCCTGCACGCCGGGCGCATCGACGTCATGAAGACCAAGGCGGCGCCCTACCTGTCGGGGATCGACTGGCGTGCCACCTCGGACGAGCACGTCGGACCTCGCCCGATGACGCCCGACGGCAAGCCGCTCATCGGCTGCGCGCCGGGGGCCGAACGAATCGTCGCGGCGACCGGGCACAACATGCTCGGACTCAGTCTCGCTGCTCCCACGGCGTCACTGGTGGTCGAACTCGTGGCGCGCGGCCCGGCGGCTGCGATCCCGGCCTTCGATCCGATGCGTTTCACCCGTCGACGACCTTAGGTTCACGTCGTTCGAAGGTGGCGTCGAGGACCAGCTCGAGCACGGCGAAGGGGCCGCAGGACTTCGGGCGCCCCCAGCGGGCGCGTTCCGCTGTACGCGACCGCCCAGTGACGGTAGATGCGCCGGGAGCACAGTCGCATCGGACCGCCCGCTCAGTGCGTGTCCACGACCTGTTCCCAACCGCCCCGATGTCACAGGTGCGGCACGTATGAGTCGTGTCTCTGGATCGTCACCCGAGGGCTGGACCCCAAGGGCACGGGCAGGCACGATGGACCAACGGCGGAAGGCGCGCGCTCAATGTTCGCGGTCACCTTCGCCGACTGCATGCCGGCCGCCGAGAACCTCTGAAGATCAAGTGCCAACACACGCCGTGGTCGAACCTCATGAGCGAGGTCCGCCGTGGACCGCTCGGTCAGCGTCAACTAGTCCGGAGGCAGTCAGCACATGTTCAACGACAACGGTTCGTTTCTGCTCGCCATGTTCGAGTTCTTCATCTTTCTGGCATGGTTCATGTGCCTGTGGTGGATCTTCGGCGATGTCTTCCGCAGCAACGACTTGGGCGGCTTCGCGAAGACCCTGTGGGTTCTCTTCATCATCGTGCTGCCGTTCCTTGGCATGTTCGTGTACCTCATTGCCCGTGGTCGCGGGATGAACGACCGTGCGCTGGAGGCCCAGAAGGTGATGCAGGAGCGACAGGCGGAGTACATCAAGTCGGTCGCCGGAGGTTCCTCGCGGTCGAGCACGACCGATCAGATCGCCTCGGCCAAGGCCCTTCTCGATTCGGGAGCGATCACCCAGCAAGAGTTCGACCAGATCAAAGCAAAGGCGCTCGCCCCGGCTTGACCCACGATGTGTTGGCGGCCGATAGAGGGCGTCGCGGATCACAGGCTTTTGCTCAGGTCGGCAGCTTGCGCGCGGACCACACGTAGGTGCCACCCTGGGCAGCGATCAGTCCGCCGCGCTCATCGATGATGCGACGCACGGCCCGCCGCAAGGCAGTCAGCCGTTCTTGACCCAGCCGTTGATGGTCGCTGAGCGTACCCAACATCCCAGTCCAGTCCACGGCGTCGAACTCGCGGACCCACCGGTAGCTGCGTGTCTCTCCCGGCGACAACGACGTGACGCCACGGAAAGGGTCCGCATCCTCGAGCCCGCTCGGGTCCTGACCCACGACGGACAGGTCCGGGGCATACGTCTCGTAGGCGAGGCGAAACCCTGTCAGCACGGAGTCGTCTACTACGTGGTAGTTCCAGAACAGCGCGATGACTCCGCCCGGGCGGAGAAGCGACGCCGCCTTGGGCCCTCCGATGACCGGATCGATCCACTGCCACGCATGACCGCAGGTGACCAGATCGAACATCTGACCGTGCCTGTCCCAGTTCTCGAACGAGACGACATCCACCTCCACCCCACGCGCGCGAGCCACCGCCGCCATCCGCTCGTCCGGCTCCACACCGACCACGCGGAAACCGCGGTCGGCGATGGCCGCCGCCACCTTGCCGGTACCACACCCCACATCCAGCGTGTTCGAGGGACGAGCGGCGAGCAGATCGTCGATCAGCGCGTCGGGATAGCCAGAGCGGAACCTGTCATAGGCCTCCGCCGCCGAGCCGAACGACTCCGCGCGCCCTCTGTCCTGGTGGATCCCCTCCAACGGCACGCCACGATGCTGCCACGACACACCGCCCAGGCGGGCTCCGAGGCTCAGCCAGATTCGCATCTGCCCAATCCATGAGTCGTGGAAGGTGCGTCACACCGAGCGCCGGCGGACCCGCGACGCTGCACCCGGCATCAACGGAGTGTTCGGCTTGTGCCGCTCGCGATCCTGTGCCCACGATGGGGAATGCGCTACGTGGAGCTGCGTCGGCACACCGACAACGACGGCGACGAGCTGACCGCCCAGGGTGTGGCGGAGGCGGAGGCCATCGGCCGCGAGGGCCTGCAACCGCCGTATGCCGCCTTCGTCTCCACCGGCGCGGCGCGCGCCACCCAGATGGTCACGATCCTGCGCCACGCGGCTGGGCAGGACGACCTTCCCATCTCCGTCGTGACGGGGCTGCGCTCGTCGGTCGAAGACCGCTGGCGGACCGCGGCCAGGGCGGCGGGTAAGGGCGCCACCGTCGAACAGATCCGCGAGATCGACCCCGACCTGGTCGAACACGAGGAGCGGCTCCTCGGAGCCGTACTGCGCGGGGTCGTCGAGTCTCTTCCCGACGGCGGCCGGGCCCTCGTCGTGGGACACAGCCCGACGAACGAGGCTGCGGTTTCAGGCCTGACAGGTGAGCCCGTCGAACCGCTCGGCAAGGGTGCCGGCGTGCTGCTCGTCGAGGACGACCGCAAGTTCAGCATCAGACCGCTGTAGGACTGCAGACCTCATTACCGCCCGCACGTGAAGGAGTCTTGAACACGTGCATGGCTGGGCTCGGGCCTCATCGGCCGCTCTTGCCGAGCCGAGTGCGTCCTTTCGCCGGCCGTCCACCTCTGCGGCGCATGGGGTGCGCCCATCAGGCAGTCGCTGGGCTGGAGGAGGTGCCCGCCTGAGTCTGTGAGGGAGCGTTGTCGTAGGCGGGATGGCGGCTCGACACCTTGCGCGCCTCGGTCAGATGCCCGCCCAAGTAGGCGCCGACTCCGGAGACGGTCGCTCCAACGAGCGCAAGTCGCGCCCCGGCCCTGTGCCGGCCGTTCCGGCGGGCCGTCCATGACGCCGCGTAGACGCTGATCGCCACGGCATTGGTCACCGCGTGGACCAGGCCCACCCGCTTCTCGCGCGACCCCGCGGCCGACCACTCGGCCCAGCCGGCCCACGTTGTCGGGCCGACCGCGAGGAGACCGGTGCCGACGAGCCGCTGCGCCGC
>NZ_JBFULD010000174.1:0-8733 GCF_056400505.1 Terrabacter sp. P5_B1 | reverse complement strand
AGGCCGACCTGCTCCGGCGCGGGCGCCCCTCCGTCGGCCTCGACCTCAAGCACCCAGACGGTCGCGCGACCGCGCTCGCCCTCGTCGAGCGCGCCGACGTGCTCCTGGAGGGTTATCGCCCCGGCGTCGCCGAGCGGCTCGGCCTGGGCCCGGACGACTGCCTCGCCCGCAACCCGCGGCTCGTCTACGGCCGGATGACCGGCTGGGGCCAGGACGGTCCGCTCGCCCAGGCTGCGGGGCACGACATCGGCTACGTCGCCCTCACCGGCGCCCTGCACGCCATCGGCCGCGCCGGCGGACCACCCCAGGTGCCGGTCAACCTCGTCGGCGACTTCGGCGGYGGCGCGCTCTACCTCGTCGTCGGGGTGCTCGCCGCGCTGCTCGAGGCGCGCACGAGCGGCCGCGGCCAGGTCGTGGACGCCGCCATCGTCGACGGCACCGCCCACCTCTCCTCGCTCGTCGTCGGCCTCGTCTCGGCCGGCCTCTGGTCCGACCGCCGCGGCACCAACCTGCTCGACACCGGCGCCCCCTTCTACGACGTCTACGAGACGAGCGACGGCGGCTGGCTCGCCGTCGGCCCGCTCGAGCCCGCGTTCTACGCCGAGCTGCTGCGCCTGCTCGGCCTCACCGACGCCGCTCCCGACCGGCTCGACCCCAGCCAGTGGCCGGCCCTGCGCGCGCTGCTCGCCGACACCTTCCGCACCCGGACCCGCGACGAGTGGGCCGCCATCCTCGAGGGCACCGACGCGTGCGTCGCGCCGGTCCTCAGCTACGCCGAGGCGCCCGCGCACCCGCACCTCGCCGCCCGCGGCACCTACGTCGAGCACCACGGCGTCGTCCAGCCGGCACCCGCACCACGCTTCTCTCGCACCCCCGCCGTGCTCGGCGCCCCGCCCTCCACCCCGGGCGCCGACACCCGTGCGGCCCTCGGGGCGTGGGGCATCGACGACGTCGACGCCCTCATCGCCACCGGCGCCGCGATCCAGCCATGAGGCTCTTCGTCGCCGTCGTCCCGCCCGACGACGTCCTCGACGACCTCGAGGCGCACCTCGAGCCGCGGCGCGAGGCCAGCCCCGAGGTCCGGTGGACCGACCGGCACCAGTGGCACGTCACCCTCGCCTTCCACGGGGCCGTTCCCGAGCGACGCCTCGACGACCTCACCGACGCGCTCGCCCGATCCGCAGCACGCCGCGACCCGCTCGTCCTGCGCCTCGCCGGCGCCGGCGCCTTCCCGACCCCGTATGCCGCGCGCGTGCTGTGGGCTGGTGTCGAGCAGGTGCGCGGTGACCTCGTGGCGGTGGCGGGCGGCATACGCAATGCGTCGAGCTCGGTGGGCGCGACGCCCGACGGCGCGCGCTTCTCCCCGCACGTCACGCTCGGCCGCTTCCACCGGCCCACGGAGGCGACCCGGTGGATCCGCGCCCTCGACGCCTGGGAGGGCCCGGCCTGGCGCGTCGAGCACCTCGCGCTCGTGGAGTCACACCTGGGGGAGGGGCGCGGGCGGCGGCCGCGCTACGAGGTGCTCGGCGAGCTGCCGCTGCGCACCGCTCCACCGCCCACGGACTGATCGCGCCGGTGTGGGAGACTGGCGGCGTGGCACGTGGCGACGGTCGTTTGAACCATGACCTCATCCCCGGCGAGAAGGGCCCGCAGGACGCCTGCGGGGTCTTCGGCGTCTGGGCTCCCGGAGAGGACGTCGCCAAGCTGACGTACTTCGGGCTCTATGCGCTGCAGCACCGCGGGCAGGAGTCGGCTGGCATCGCGACCGGTGACGGCGAGAAGATCCTGGTCTACAAGGACATGGGCCTCGTGTCGCAGGTCTTCGACGAGACGGCGCTCAGCTCGCTCCGTGGCCACATCGCGATCGGCCACACGCGCTACTCGACGACGGGCGGCTCCACGTGGGAGAACGCCCAGCCGACGCTCGGTGGCGCCGGGGTCAGCACGCTGGCGCTCGCCCACAACGGCAACCTCATCAACACCGTCGAGCTCAAGGCCCTCGTGGACGAGCACTTCGGCGGCGCCCGCATCACCGGCGAGCTCGCCCGCGGCAACACCTCCGACACCGCGCTCGTCACGACGCTGCTCGCCGCGGACGAGGACCGCACCCCCGAGCAGGCCGCCCTCGAGCTGCTGCCCAAGCTGCGCGGAGCCTTCTCCTTCGTCTTCATGGACGAGACGACGCTGTATGCCGCCCGCGACCCGTGGGGGGTGCGTCCCCTCGCTCTCGGCCGCCTCGAGCGGGGCTGGGTCGTCGCCTCCGAGACCGCAGCTCTGCAGACGATCGGCGCGGCCGTCATCCGCGAGGTCGAGCCCGGTGAGCTGATCGTCATCGACGAGGACGGCCTCCGCTCGCACCGGTTCGCCGAGCCCCAGCCCAAGGGCTGCGTCTTCGAGTACGTCTACCTCGCCCGCCCCGACGCCGTCATCCGCGGCCGGGTCGTCCACGAGGCCCGCGTCGAGATGGGCCGGGTCCTCGCCCGCGAGCACCCCGTCGACGCCGACCTCGTCATCGGTGTCCCCGAGTCGGGGGTCCCTGCTGCTGTTGGCTATTCGCAGGAGAGCGGCATCCCGTTCGGGCAGGGCTTCGTCAAGAACGCCTACGTCGGGCGCACCTTCATCCAGCCGTCGCAGACGCTGCGCCAGCTTGGCATCCGGCTCAAGCTCAACCCGCTCGAGCACACGATCCGCGGCAAGCGCCTCGTCGTCGTCGACGACTCGATCGTGCGCGGCAACACCCAGCGGGCGCAGATCCGGATGCTTCGTGAGTCGGGGGCCGCCGAGGTGCACGTGCGCATCAGCTCGCCGCCGGTGCAGTGGCCGTGCTTCTACGGCATCGACTTCGCCACCCGGGCCGAGCTCATCGCCACCGGGCTCAAGGTGGAGGAGATCCGCGCCTCGATCGGCGCCGACTCGCTCGGCTACATCTCCGAGGAGGGGATGATCGGAGCGACCAACCAGCCCGCTGACGAGCTGTGCTCGGCGTGCTTCACCGGCCGCTACCCGATCGAGCTCCCCGAGGACGGTCGGATCGGCAAGCACGTCCTCGAGACGCTGCCGCTGACGGTTCGCACCGGTCACGACCGCTCTGTCGACGTCGAGGGCGTCAGCCTCGGGGTCGGCCTCGGCGGCGAGAACGCCCTGCAGCACCCCTGACCCAGCACCCCGCCGGCGGTTGACCAGCGCCGGTTCGAGGTATGCCGCCGCGCCCCTCTGCGACGAGTCACCTCGACTCGAGGTGGCCTGTCCACACCCGCGGCTCAGGGTCGGCTGTTGTCCACAATGGTTTCGCGGGGCATCGCGGCAGGGCGCCGTCTGGCCCAGTCTCATGGCGCATGACGGGAAACGAACGACGCCTGCTCGCCCGACGCCTGGCAGAGCGGCAGGGCGGTGTGGTCTCGCGCAGACAGCTGCGGTCGCTCGGCATCACGCACGACCACATCCGCAACGAGGTCGCAGCTGAGCGTTGGGCCGCTCTCGGACGGCAGTCCGTGGCGCTGCACCGCGGCCCGCTGACGGTCGAGGCTCGCGCTTGGTCCGCGGTCTGGGAGGTCGGGGAGCGCATCGCAGCTCTCGATGGCGTCACGAGCCTCATCGCCTCGGGGCTGACCGGCTTCGACGAGAGGGCCCTGCACCTGTCGGTTCGACACAGCCATGACATCCGGAGCATCGAGGGCCTCCGCATCCACAAGCTCATCAGGCGCTTGGACGACGAACTCGTGCCTTCCGGCATCCCACGGACTCGGCCAGCGGTGGCTGCAGTCCGGGCGGCCGGGTGGGCGGTCAGCGATCGTCAAGCCGCGCTGCTGCTCCTCATGCCCGTCCAGCAGCGCCTGACGACGCCCGACGCGTTGCTCTCAGCGTCCAGGCGGTGTCTCGGACGGCGGCGACGCGGGTTCATCCGTGGGGTCGTCGGCGACGTCGCACTCGGCGTCCAGTCGCTGGGGGAGCTCGACTTCGCGCGCCTGTGCCGGGCGCGCGGGCTACCCGAACCGTCCCGCCAGGTGGTTCGCGACGGTCCACGAGGCCGGATCTACCTCGATGTCCGGTGGGAGGGACGGGCGCTTGTCGTGGAGATCGACGGCACGCAGCACCGGGAGGGGTTGGCCGTCAGCATCGACAACCTGACCCGCAATGCCGTCGTCCTCACGGGCGACCGGGTCCTTCGCATCGACCGTGTCGGACTGCGCCTCCATGAGGACGCGTTCATGGACCAGGTGGCGCTCGGCCTGGCGACTGGTGGGTCGAGGTGAGTCGTCGCGACCCAGCACGGCGTTTCACCTCCACCCGATCCGGGTGCGGCGCTGTCGAGGTGCCTCGTCGCGCCGGGCCACGAAGCGATACCTCGAACCGGGGGCGCAGCGAACCGCGACGAGGGGGAGTGCGCGTCGCCGGTAGGCTGTGACGGGTGAGCGACGCCCCCATCACCTATGCCTCCGCCGGTGTCGATGTCGAGGCCGGTGACAAGGCCGTCGAGCTGATGAAGGCGTCGGTTCGGCGCGCGACCCGCCCCGAGGTGCTCGGTGGCCTGGGCGGCTTCGCGGGCATGTTCGACGCCACCGCGATCGCCCGGATGACACGACCCGTCCTGGCCACGAGCACCGACGGCGTCGGCACCAAGGTCGCCATCGCGCAGGCCCTCGACATCCACGACACGATCGGCTTCGACCTCGTCGGCATGGTCGTCGACGACATCGTCGTGTGCGGCGCCGAGCCGCTCTTCATGACCGACTACATCGCGACCGGCAAGGTCGTGCCCGAGCGCATCGCCGCCATCGTCGGCGGCATCGCCCGCGCGTGCGAGGAGGCGGGGGTCGCCCTGGTCGGCGGCGAGACCGCCGAGCACCCGGGCCTCCTCGAGCCCGATGAGTACGACGTCGCCGGTGCCGCGACCGGCGTCGTCGAGTATGCCGCCGTGTTGGGTCCGCAGCGCGTCGCCGACGGCGACGTCGTGGTCGCCCTGGCCAGCAGTGGTCTGCACAGCAACGGCTACAGCCTCGTGCGCCGCGTCGTCGCCAGCGCCGGCTGGGAGCTCGACCGTCACGTCGACGACTTCGGTCGCACCCTGGGCGAGGAGCTGCTCGAGCCGACCCGCATCTACACCAAGCCCCTGCTCGAGCTCATCGCGGCCGACGGCGTCGACGTGCACGCCCTGAGCCACGTCACCGGGGGCGGGCTCGCCGCCAATCTCGCGCGCGTGCTGCCCACCGGCATGTTCGCCCGCGTCGACCGCGGCACGTGGACCCCGCCGGCGGTCTTCCGCACGGTCCAGGACCTCGGCCGCGTGCCGCAGGCCGACATCGAGCGCACCCTCAACCAGGGCATCGGCTTCGTCGCGGTGCTCCCGCAGGCCCAGGCGGAGCGGGCCATCGAGCTGAGCGAGGCGCGCGGCATCAGGGCCTGGCGCCTGGGCGAGGTCGCCGCCGAGGAGCGCGCGCACGCAGCGGGCCTCGTCGCCGATGGTGTGGAGATCGTGCGTGGCGCCAAGGGCGTCGACGGCGGCGCCGTGCAGGTCGTCGGGCAGCACCCGGCTCCCTGACGCGCCCACCTGACCCCCGGTGGTCCTGGCACCCGCGTGCGTATGCCGTGGAACCGGACCGACACGGCATACGCAGGGTGCGGCGTGCGCGGGGGATGACGAAGCCCGCACACCACGGATGGTGTGCGGGCATCGATGTGTCACTCAGACGCGACCCGGCCACTGGTGTCGGCCGGGGGGTGTCAGCTGCCTAGATGTCAGCACTGATCGCGCGCCGGGTGGGAACACCCGACGCACGAGGTGCAGACGGAAGAGGGAGGACGAGCTCAGCGCTCGCCTGAGACCCACTTCCCGTATTCGTCGTACTCGTCGTCGACGGACTGTGGCTGGTTGGAGACGTCGCGTTGCGACGGTCCGTGCAGCTCACGCTCCAGCGCGCTCAAGTCCGTGTCAGGTGTGTAGTACTTGAGCTGCCGTGCGACCTTGGTCTGCTTGGCTTTGGCTCGGCCGCGCCCCATGGCGTGACCCCCTCGTGCGTCGTGCCGGGACGGCATCGCCCCTCGAAGAGCCGGATGGCTCTTCGATGTCTGCGTAGCGGTCCCGGGAATGTGTGTGTTCTCGTGGTGCTAACGCTACATGAGTGAGGCAAATCCCGCGCCTGCCGGACCCCGGCTCGCCGGGTGGGATGCGCAGGGACCGACCGGAGGCGGCGTGCGGGGTCGTCGGCCCTGCAGAACGCCCCTGGCAACGCCGCCGCACCCCCACATCGGCACGCCGTCGGCGTATACACCCAGGAGGGCGGAAGCGGGATGATTTGACTCTTTTCAGTGTTTAACCGCGATGTGGACGGCCGAGACTTTACCCTTGCTTTACTGAGCCCCGATTGGGGCACATGCGTGTCGCTGCACAAGCGACAGGGTGGTGGGGATATGACAATGACGACTCAGGATCGACACGAGACCGAGAAGCTGCTGACTCCTGCCGAAGTTGCGGCCCTGTTCCGAGTGGACCCCAAGACGGTCACTCGCTGGGCCAAGGCGGGCAAGCTGACTTCCATCCGGACCCTTGGCGGGCACCGGAGATACCGCGAGTCAGAGGTGCGCGACCTTCTGGGTGGCGGACACTGAGCACGACCGCTACCAGGGGGTAACCGGTCAGCAGTCGGGGGAGAGCACCGCGCGGTGTGACTTCCCGGGCTGCCCAAGGTGCGCGCTCGGACCCGTCCATGGGGGAACGGGTCGAGCGCGCACCAGTAACGATTCTCGACGCCCCATCGGCGAGGCTGCCGCGGCGTTCATGGTGGCCTGCACCGGGCCCGCGGCATCGCATTCGCTGCATGTGCTGCATCGTCGTGAGGTGGTTCCGATCGCTGCCGACGACAGTGAGGCGTCCTATCGTGGCGGGATGACTTCACCGCCCGACATCACCGCCATCACTCTGGGCGTCCGCGACGTCGAGCGCTCGCGCGCGTTCTACGTCGACGGTCTGGGCTTCCGCTCCGTCCTGCACGTCGCGGGGGAGATCAGCTTCGTCCAGTGCGCGCCCGGCCAGCTCCTGGCGCTCTGGGACGTCACCCGGATGCCGAGCGAGTACGGCGACGTCGCCCACGGCCCGGCCGCCCCGCCGCTGTCGCTGGGCCACAACGTCGGCGCCGCCGAGGACGTCGAGCGGTTGTATGCCGCGGCCCTGGCTGCCGGCGCCGGCTCGGTCGCCGTCCCGACCGTCCGCGAGTGGGGCGGGGTGAGCGCCTGCGTGGCCGACCCGGACGGTTTCCGGTGGGACCTCGTCCACAACCCGAACTTCCGCGTCGACCCCGACGGCACCGTTGACCTCGGCGAGGGCTAGCCCAAGGGTGATCGAGCGGGTCAGTGGCCGAGTGCGCGCAGCTGGAGACGCAGGGCGAGGCGGGTCTCGGGGTCGTGCAGGTCGAGGTCGACGACACCCGACAGCCGCTGCATCCGGTAGCGCAGCGTGTTGGGGTGGACGTGGATGCGCGCCGCAGCCGCCCGTGGGTCGCCCGGATGGTCGAGCCATGCAGCGACTGTCTCGAGGTATGCCGTGTGGTGGGCCTCGTCATGGTCGCGCAGCGTCCCGACGGGGCCGAGCAGCTCCTCGGTCCAGATGCCACCGAGGGCGCGGGCATTCGTGACGGCGGCCCACGCGTCCTCGACCGTCGTCGTCGTGCCCGCCACCCGACCCACGTCACGCAGCCGCTGGACCTCGGTGGCCTCGCGCCGAGACCGGTCGAGGTCGACCGTGCGCGAGACCCGTCCGCCGGCGCTGGCCGTGGCTGTCGGGGCGACCCCCGCGACCTCCTTGACGACGCCGTGCAGCCACTCCCACGTGCCGGGGGACGTGTCGCCGGGCACGTCGCGCACGAGGGTGAGCGCCACGCCGTCGAAGATCGCGAGGAGCGGCTGGCGCCAGGACCGGCGGCGCGCGGCCGACTCCCAGACGTCGAGCTCGCGCTCGGTGTCGCGGGGTGAGCCCTCGCCGGCCACCACCCTGCGGTCACGGTGCGCGCCGGCAAGCACCACCACGCGCCACGGCGCGGGCGGGAGCCAGCCCTCGGCCTCGAGGGTGTCGCCGCTCAGCACAGCACGCAGCCGGTCGGCCGAGACGCGCCGGGCGAGGTCTGCCTGGGAGCGCAGGCGCAACAGGTGCAGCGCCACGACCGAGGCGGTCTGGGCGAGCGAGGCCAGGACCTGCGCGGGGGGCTCCTCGTCGACGACGGCCCAGATCGAGCCGAGCCACTCGGTGCCGGCCCGGACGGGGACGACCAGGCGCGCCCCGAGGCCGCGCCCGGCCGGCACGAAGAACGGCTCGTCGGAACGGGCCAGTCGTCGGAAGACTCCTCGCCCGCGCAGGCCCGCGATCACCTCCTCGGGCACCCGGCGCCCGACGATGGTGGACACCCGGGCGGGGTCCGCCACGTCCTGCGCCGAGGAGTAGGCGAGCACGCGCGACTGGGTGTCCTCGATGGTGATCGGGGCCGAGACGAGCGCCGCGCACGCGTCGGCGAGGACGAAGAGCTCGTCGAGGACCGGGCCCTCGGCGCGCACCGCCGGGCCGCTCGCGGCTCGGTCGAGCACGCCGCGCAGCAGCCACACGACATGCGCCCAAGAGGCGTGGTCGGCCAGCTCGACGAGACTGACACCGACGCGCGCCGCGGCGGCCCTGACCTGTCCGCTGCGGGCGGCGGCTCGCCGCAGGACCACGGCGCCGCTGCCGGACGCCGCCGCGCCCTCGAGCAG
>NZ_JBFULD010000173.1:0-8890 GCF_056400505.1 Terrabacter sp. P5_B1 | reverse complement strand
GAGCGGCCCGGTGCCGCCGAGGTCGGGCACGAGCCCGAGGCTCGTCTCGCGCATCGCGAACCACGCGTCGAGCGCCGCGATCCGCAGGTCGGCGGCCAGCGCGAGCTGGAAGCCGGCGCCGATGGCGTAGCCGTGCACCTGCGCCACGACGACGGCCGGGCACTCGGCCCACGCCGTGAAACCCTCCTGGTAGGTCGCGATGCCCCGCTGGATGGCCTCCGCACCTCCCGCGGCGAGCTGGGCCACGCTCTCCTCCCCCGGCACACCCTCGGGGGTGAACATCGCCGTGTCGATGCCGGCGGAGAAGGCGTCACCGGCGCCGCGGATTACGACGACGCGTACGTCCTCGGGGACCGAGCGCGCCTCGTCGGCGAGCGCCGACCACAGCGACGGTGTCTGCGCGTTGCGCTTCTCCGGGTGGTCGAGCGTGAGGGTGCGGACGGGCCCGTCGGTCTCGACGATGAGGTGGGGATGCGTCATGGACGCAGGTTATCCGCGGGTCACCCGGCCGCCTCGGCGATCAGGCCGCGGCCGCCCCCGCGGCCGGTGTCGGCAGGACGACCCGGAGGATGCCCCACCCGCTGACGGACGCCGGCTGCACGAGCTCGACCCGGAAGACGCGCGCACAGTCCAGGCACGACCACGCGGCGGTCGGGTCGGGGAACGGTGTCACGTCATCGCCCGAGCAGAACGGGCAGGTGAGGTGGTGGTCGGTCGGCATGCCATCCAGTGTCGCGACGCCCCCTGCCAGATACAATAACCGTCCATTATCTGAGCCAAAGCGTTTGGTTATGTATGCCGTCCCGCCGCCCTCACTGCCCCAGCGCACCGATCGCTCGCGCCACGACGAGCAGCGACGTGAGCAGGGCTGCCGTCGCCTCGAGGCCCATGAGCGCCTTGGCGCGGGCCGTCAGGGGCATCGTGTCGGTGGGGCTGAAGGCGCTCGAGTTCGTCAGCGACACGTAGAGGTAGTCGACGAACTCCGGCCGCCAGTTGGTCCGCTGGCTCGACGTCGCGGCGACCTCGATGACGGTGTCCTGGTTCTCGTCCTGCGAGAAGCGCCAGTCCGCCGCCGGCAGCCGGTCACGGGCGAGGGTGTGTCGTGACACCGGTCCGCCGCGGTCGAGCTCCCAGAAGAGCAGGCCGAAGCCGATGACGTTGGTCAGCCAGACCTGCATGCCGGCGAGCAGGAGCGGCATCCCGCCCGGCTTCGACGCGGCGAGGGTGCGCACGAGCATGCCCAGCGCCACGAGGTTCGCGGCGATGACCACGCACGCCAGGGCGATGGACAGGCCTCGGGACCACCGTGTCTGGCGCACCATCCGTCGCGGGTTCGTCACGAGCAGGGCGCCGAGCAGCACGAGCTCGACGACCGGGATCGCCAGACGATGGCCGACGAGCAGGCTCTCGGGGAGCACGGCATACGCGAGCGCCGCCACGACGACCGCTAGGGCCGGCCACAGGCGGTTCTCCCCCGTGCTCGAACGCGTCTCGCGTCGACGTCGTCCCCGCCGCTCGGATGCCATGGCGCCAAGGTAGCGCTGTCGGCTGGACGAATCGGTCAGGCGAGCGAGATGAGGTCCATGTAGTCGGGGCCCCAGAGGTCCTCGACGCCGTCGGGCAGGAGCAGGATGCGCTCGGGCTCCAGGGCGTCGACGGCGCCCTCGTCGTGCGTCACGAGGACGACGGCACCCTCGTACGTCTTGAGGGCGCCGAGGATCTCCTCGCGTGACGCGGGGTCGAGGTTGTTGGTGGGCTCGTCGAGGAGCAGCACGTTGGCGGCCGAGACGACGAGGAGCGCGAGCGAGAGGCGCGTCTTCTCCCCACCGGACAGCACGCCCGCCGGCTTCTGCACGTCGTCACCGGAGAAGAGGAACGAGCCGAGCACCTTGCGGACCTCGGTCTCACCGAGCTCGGGGGCGGCCGACTTCATGTTCTCGAGGACCGACCGGGAGACGTCGAGGTTCTCGTGCTCCTGGGCGTAGTAGCCGAGGCGCAGGCCGTGCCCGGGCTCGACCTCGCCCGTGTCGGGGGTGTCGACCCCGGCGAGCATCCGCAGCAGCGTCGTCTTGCCGGCGCCGTTGAGTCCGAGGACGACGACCTTGCTCCCCCGGTCGATGGCGAGGTCGACGTCGGTGAAGACCTCGAGCGAGCCGTACGAGCGGGACAGGCCCGAGGCACGCAGGGGCGTCTTGCCGCACGCGGCGGGTTTCGGGAAGCGCAGCTTGGCGACCTTGTCCTGGACGCGCTCGCCCTCGACGCCGGCGAGGAGGCGTTCGGCGCGCTTGGCCATGTTCTGCGCCGCGGTCGCCTTGGTCGCCTTGGCACGCATCTTGTCGGCCTGTGCCATGAGCGCGCCGGCCTTCTTCTGGGCGTTCTGCAGCTCGCGGCGGCGGCGCTTCTCATCCGTCTCGCGCGCCTGGAGGTAGGTCTTCCAGTTGACGTTGTAGACGTCGAGCGCCGAGCGGTTCGCGTCGAGGTGGTAGACCTTGTTGACGACGGCGTCGAGCATCTCGGCGTCGTGGCTGATGATGATGAGCCCGCCCTTGTAGGCGCGGAGGTACTCCCGCAGCCAGATGATCGAGTCGGCGTCGAGGTGGTTGGTCGGCTCGTCGAGGAGCAGGGTCTCGTTGCCGGAGAAGAGGATTCGCGACAGCTCGACGCGGCGACGCTGGCCACCCGAGAGGGTACCGAGCGGTTGGCCGAGGATGCGCTCCTCGAGGTTGAGGGCGCTGGCGATGGACGCGGCCTCGGACTCTGCGGCGTACCCGCCCTGGGCCTCGAACTCGACGTCGAGACGCGTGTACTTGCGCATCGCCTTGTCGCGGACCTTGTCGTCGTCGCTGCCCATCCGGGCCTCGGCCTCGGAGCGCTCGCGCACGATGGTGTCGAGGCCACGGGCGGAGAGGATGCGGTCGCGCGCGAGGATCTCGAGGTCCCCGGTGCGGGGGTCCTGCGGGAGGTAGCCGACGGCGCCGGTGCGGGTCACGGTGCCCGCGGCGGGCTGGCCCTCGCCGGCGAGGACCTTCGTCAGGGTGGTCTTGCCCGCACCGTTGCGCCCGACGAGACCGATGCGATCGCCGGCGTCGATGCGGAAGCTGGCGTCCTCGACGAGCAGGCGCGCTCCCGCACGCAGCTCGATCCCGGTGGCGACGATCACGGCATTCCTCCTATCGGTGCCGCACTACGTCAGCGGCCGGACAACCCCACCAGTCTAGGAGCCGCGGCGGGATGCTCTCGACGCGTCATCGCGTCGGCCGCCTCCTGGCACGCAGCGCAGTCGCACGGCGCGAGGAGGTGAAGACTCGGCCCTAGACCGGGTCGAAGGTCAAGACCCGCGACCCGGCACCCGACGGCGCTGCCGGCCGAGGGCGTATGCCGGGTGGCGGGCGAGGCGAGTCGGCCGCGCCGTCGCGCTCGGGTAGCGTGAGCCAGCGTGAACTCGCCCATCGCCGTCCGTGACATCACCGCAGCCGAGCACCTCGCGTGGCTGCGGACCCAGCCGTCGGCGAGCTTCCTGCAGACACCCGCGTGGGCCGACGTGAAGAAGGACTGGCGTTCCGAGTCGGTCGGCTGGTTCGCGGGCGACGAGATGGTCGGCGCCGCCCTGGTGCTGCACCGGTCGCTGCCGCGGATCAAGCGGTCGCTGGCCTACGTCCCCGAGGGGCCGTGCATCGACTGGTCCTCGCCGCGCCTCGTCGAGCTGCTCCGCGCCCTGCGTGACCACCTCAAGGCCAAGGGCGCCTTCGCGCTGCGGGTCGGGCCGCCCGTCGCGACGCACCGTTGGGGCACGGCGACGATCAAGGACGCCATCGCCGACCCGGCGGTCCGTCGCTACGACGAGGCGACCCCGGACGTCGTCGAGCCGGTGGGGACGGCCGTCGTCGCCCAGCTGGAGCGCCTCGGCTTCCGGCACCTCAGTCCCGAGGACGGTTTCGCCGCCGGGCAGCCGGAGTACGTCTTCCAGGTGCCGCTCGCGGGCCGCACCGAGGCCGACGTGCTCGCCGGGATGAACCAGCTGTGGCGCCGCAACATCAAGAAGACCGTCAAGAACGGTGTGAAGGTGCGCGTCGGTGACGCCTCCGACCTGCCGGACTTCCACCGCACCTACGTCGAGACCGCCGAGCGCGACCGGTTCACGCCTCGCGGACTCGCCTACTTCGAGCAGATGTATGCCGCCCTGGCGTCCGAGGACCCCGAGCGGATCCGCGTCTACCTCGCGGAGCACGAGGGCGACGTCCTCGCCGCGACGATCTTCATCCGGGTCGGTGAGCACGCGTGGTACTCCTACGGCGCGTCGTCGGCGGCCAAGCGCGAGCTCCAGGGCTCGACCGCGATCCAGTGGCGGATGATGCAGGACTCCCTGGCCGCGGGCGCCACCGTCTACGACCTGCGTGGCATCACGAACACCGTCGACGAGGCCAACCCCCACATCGGCCTCATCCGGTTCAAGGTGGGCACGGGCGGCGAGGCCGTGCGGCTGGCCGGTGAGTGGGATCTGCCGCTGAATCGCTTGCTCTACAAGGCTTTCGACCTCTACATGAAGCGGCGGTGACCCATCGTGTCCTTCGTCCTGCACGTCGACGGTGAGCGCTGGCGCGCCGGTCACGACCGCTTCGTCGCCGACCACCTCGGCGTCGTTCCGGTGATCAAGGGGAACGGCTACGGCTTCGGTCGCGACCTGCTGTGCGCCGAGTCCACCCGGATGGGCGTCCCGATGATCGCTGTCGGCACGTACGCCGAGGTCCCTTCCGCCCTGGCGGAATTCGGTGGCGACGTGCTCGTCATGGAGCCCTATCGTGCGGCAATCCACTCCGGGCAGCCGCATGTCGGCGACCGTCGCCTCATCCACACGGTGACGACGCACGCCGACGTCTCGAGCCTCCGAGGTGTCGACGGTGATGCACGGGTCGTCGTCGAGGGCCTGACGTCGATGAACCGCTTCGGGGCGCCTGCTGCCGACGTCGCCGAGCTCGCGGGGTCGGCGGACGCCGTCGGCGTGACGCTGCACCTGCCGCTCGGCACCGGTCACGTCGAGGAGATCGCGAGCTACATCGCCGCCGTCCCCGGCGTGCTCACCTGGTTCGTCTCGCACGTCTCTGCTGCCGGACTGGCCACTCTCGCAGAGCGATTCCGTGAGCACGAGTTCCGGCCGCGCATCGGGACCGACCTCTGGTATGCCGACAAGGCGTCCTACGAGGTTCGCGCGCACGTGCTCGACGTGCGACCGGTCAGCAAGGGCACGCGCGTCGGCTACCGGAAACGCGGCGTCGCCGCCGGGCACCTCGTCGTCGTCAGCGGTGGCACGTCGCACGGTGTCGCGATGGAGAGCCCGTCGTCGGCTGCGACGGCCCGGTCGCGGGCGATCGCCGTCACCGAGGGCGTGCTCGAGGCCGCCCACCGGGTGCGGTCGCCGTTCACCGTGTCGGGCGTCATGCCGCGCTTCGCCGAGCCGCCGCACATGCAGTGCAGCCTCATCGTGCTTCCCGACGGCGTCGCTCCCCCACAGGTCGGTGACGAGGTGCCGGTCCGGATGCGGCTGACCACGACGACGCCGGACGCCGTCGTCGTCTCCTGAGGCCGGAGCACCTCGGCGGAGCACCCGATGGTGTGCACCAGCCGGGGAGCGGCTAGACAGGGGGTGTGCACCACGACCCGAGCGACCCCTACGTCCATGTCCGCGGAGCCAGCGAGCACAACCTCAAGAACATCGACGTCGACGTCCCACGTGACGCCATGGTGGCCTTCACCGGCGTGTCCGGCTCGGGCAAGTCCTCGCTCGCCTTCGGCACGCTCTACGCCGAGGCGCAGCGTCGCTACTTCGAGTCGGTGGCGCCCTATGCGCGTCGGCTCCTGCAGCAGGTCGGCGCCCCGCACGTGCAGGAGATCACCGGCCTGCCTCCGGCCGTGGCGCTCCAGCAGCGGCGTGGAGCCCCGAGCTCGCGCTCCAGCGTCGGCACGTTGACAACGCTGTCGAACCTGGTGCGGATGCTGTACTCGCGCGCCGGCACCTATCCGGACGGTGCGTCCCGGCTGGAGGCGGAGGCGTTCTCGCCGAACACCGCGGCCGGGGCCTGCCCACGCTGCCACGGACTGGGTGAGGAGCACGACGTCAGCGAGGAGCTGCTGGTCCCGGACACCTCGCTGACGATCCGCGAGGGCGCGATCGCCGCGTGGCCCGGTGCCTGGCAGGGCGTCAACCTGCGCAGCATCGTGTCGGGGCTGGGCATCGACGTCGACACCCCGTGGCGCAAGCTCAAGAAGAAGGACCGCGACTGGCTCCTCTTCACCGACGAGCAGCCCAAGGTGCTCATCAAGCCGGAGCGCGACCGCATCGACTACGGCTACCACGGGCTGTTCTGGAGCGCTCGCGCGCACGTCCACCACGTGCTGGCCACCTCCAAGAGCCAGATGATGCGCGACAAGGCGATGCGCTTCGTGCGCAGCGTCCCGTGCTCTGCCTGCCACGGCACCGGCTTGCGGGCCGACGCGCTCGAGGTCACCTTCGCGGGCCTGACCATCGCCCAGGCCAACGCCCTGTCGTTCACCGAGCTGGTGGCCCGCATCCGTCCGGTGGCCGAGCTCACCGACGCGGGGGCTGCCACGTCGTCGGCCGACTCCGGCGAGGCGACCGAGGTCGCGGTGCGCATCTGCACCGACCTCGTGGCGCGGGTCCAGGTGCTGCTCGACCTGGGGCTGGGGTACCTCTCGCTGGGGCGCCGCTCGACGACCCTCTCCCCCGGCGAGGCGCAGCGCCTGCGGATCGCGACGCAGCTGCGGTCGGGACTCTTCGGGGTCGTGTACGTGCTCGACGAACCGTCCGCCGGGCTGCACCCCGCCGACGCCGAGCCGCTGCTCGACGTGCTCGACACGCTCAAGCGCTCGGGCAACTCGCTGTTCATCGTCGAGCACGACCTCGACATCGTGGGTCGGGCCGACTGGGTCGTCGACATCGGTCCCGGAGCGGGCGAGCAGGGAGGCCACGTGCTCTACTCCGGCCCGGTGGCAGGCCTCGAGCACGTCGAGGACTCGATCACCAGCAAGCACCTCTTCGGACGCGCCGAGTCCGTCCAGCGACACCAGCGCACGCCCCAGGGGTGGCTGCACCTGCGCGGGATCACCCGGCACAACCTCGAGGACCTCTCGGTCGAGGTGCCGCTGTGCGTCCTGACGGCCGTGACCGGCGTCTCGGGCTCGGGCAAGTCGACCCTGGTGACGCAGGTGCTCGCCGAGCTCGTGCGGCGCCACCTCGGCCAGGCCCCGGACGACGCGGAGGACACCGAGCTCGAGATCGACGTCGACGACGCCACCGGCCTCGAGTCCTTCGACCGGCTCGTCCGCGTCGACCAGCGCCCGATCGGGCGCACCCCACGCTCCAACCTCGCCACCTACACGGGCCTCTTCGACGCGGTGCGCAAGCTGTATGCCGCGACCCCCGAGGCCCGCGAGCGGGGCTACGGAGCGGGCCGTTTCTCCTTCAACGTCGCCGACGGACGCTGCGAGACCTGCCAGGGCGAGGGGTTCGTCTCCGTCGAGCTGCTCTTCCTGCCCGGCACGTATGCGCCCTGCCCGACGTGCCACGGTCAGCGCTACAACGCCGAGACGCTCGAGATCGACTACCGCGGCAAGAACATCGCCGACGTGCTGGCCCTCACCGTCGACGAGGCGGCTGACTTCCTCGCCGACGTCCCGGCCGCCGCCCGCAGCCTGATCACGCTGCGCGAGGTCGGGCTGGGCTACCTGCGTCTGGGGCAGCCCGCCACCGAGCTCAGCGGCGGTGAGGCGCAGCGGATCAAGCTGGCGACCGAGCTGCAGCGCGCCCGCCGCGGCCACGCGCTCTACCTGCTCGACGAGCCGACCGCGGGGCTGCACGCCGCCGACATCGCCCTGCTGCTGACGCAGCTCCACGCGTTGGTCGACGCCGGCAACACCGTGGTGCTGGTCGAGCACCACCTCGACACGATCACCAGCGCCGACTGGGTCATCGACCTGGGCCCGGGCGGCGGGGACGAGGGGGGTCGCATCGTGGCGGCGGGCACTCCGGAGGGGGTCGCACGGGCCGAGGGCAGTGCCACGGCGCCCTACCTCGCCAAGCGGCTCTCGTCTCGCGGGGGTCCTCGCCAAGGGGCGTCGGGCGCGTCGAGGGTCGCGTCGGCTCAGTGGCTGCGCGGGGCCGGGACCAGGTAGACGGGCACCGGCGCCGAGCGGACGACCTTGGAGGCCCGGGAGCCGAGGAAGAGCCGAGCGGCCGGGGCCGACGAGCTGGGGCCGACGACGAGCAGGTCACCGTCGCTCCAGTGGACATCCCAGATGGCCTTGCTCCAGGAGACACCCTCACCCACGACGAGCGACCGGGCGAGCCGGTCACCCAGGCGGCCGGCATCGGCTCCGTCCATCTCCTTGACGAGGGCGTCCTTCATGCGCACCACCCACCGGTCGATGACGAGCTCGTCGGCCGACCCCTCCACGCCGCCGTAGAACCTCCGGGGGGGCCGGACGGCGAACGACACGACCCGCAGGCTCGCGCCGAGGGCCTCGCCGAGGCGAGCCCCCACGACCGCCACGTGGCCCGCGCCTCTGGAGCCTCCGAAGCCGATGTTGACCCGGCGGATGCGTGCGGTCGGTCCGGCGCGATAGCCGCGCGGGGCGAGGAGCACCGGCAGCGGGGCTGAGTGCACGAGCCGGTCCGTGACGCTGCCGAGCGAGATCCGGCCGAGAGGCCCCTTGCTCGACGAGCCGAGCACGACGGCGGACGCGCCGAGGTCGGCTGCCAGCTCGAGCAACCCTCCGGGGATCGACGACGCCTGACGCACCTCGAACGACGCATCGATGCCGGACGGCATACGTGCCCTCGCCTCGTCGAGGACGGCGCGCCCCCACTCCGTGAGGG
>NZ_JBFULD010000172.1:0-8976 GCF_056400505.1 Terrabacter sp. P5_B1 | reverse complement strand
TGTCGAGTCAGGTCACGGGTCGCACTTGGAGGTGCTGTACGCGGCGGTCTGGGAGACGATGCACGCCTTGAGGAAGTCGCCGAACTCCTTGTCCTTCCACGTCTGCCAGAAGTCAGCGTGCAGGGAGCGGCCGTCGCTGGTGCCCATCATCTTGTCCGAGGAGAGCGCCACGTCCGTGCCGTTGCCGACGTACGGGAACTGGATCGTCTCGCGCAGCTCGGCCACACCGATGGGGAACCCCGCGGGGCACTTCTTCGCGACCGTGTAGGCGTAGTGCGCGTTGTCCCTGGTGTCGCCGTTCTGGGTCGCCGTGTGGCTCGGCTTGACGCCGTCCCAGCAGGAGGGGAAGTCGATGTGGGCGGTCAGCGTCAGCCCCGGCTTGCCCGACAGGCCGGTGCAGTCGGGGATGCTCTGGACGGGCGCGGACCGAGCGCCGGACTTCATCCCGCACGACCAGTTGTAGCGGGTGCCGATGAGACGCGTGTCGGCCGGGATGGGCTGCGCCGCGCCGAAGGTGTCACCCGACGCGCTGCGGTAGTAGGCGGTGAACTGCTGCGCCGGCACGAGCTGACCGGTCTTGGGGCCGGAGACGTAGCGAAGCGTGGGAGTCCAGTAGCCGGCGGAGTCGGCGCTGTAGGTGAGGCCGAGGACCTTGCGGCAGTTGTTGGCCTTGCCGGCGAGGTCGGCGTAGTTCGCGGCGTTGGGGTTCGCCAGCGAGTGCCAGGCGGTGTTCCCGAAGAACTGGTGCTCGTGCATCGACGGGCCGGGGGAGTTGTGGTTGACGATGGGGTCGTAGGAGCCGACCGCCACGGCCGGCTGCCCGGACACGTCGCACTTGACCTTGCCCAGCGCGGCCGCCTCGCCAGCGGGCAGGAGCAGCGCTGCTACGAGGCCGAGCACGATGGCAATCGGCAGGAGCGCGCGGCGGCTCGGAGTGGTGGGGGGTGGTGTAGGAGGGGTCATACCGCGAGATTAGCGGACATCATGTGATATTGCCTGTTTTGTGGCKGGTGAGGCAGGGGTGGGGATCGGTGTCGCCGCTCCACCGACTGCTGGACCTTGCGGCCCGCGCCTTTCTAGGGTGGCTGGCATGTTCCGCCCAGACCTGCAGGACGCCCTGCGTGACCGCGACGCCGTGCTCCGCTCGTTTCTCGCGCCCGACGGCACCCTGACGAGCATCCCGACGAAGATCCGCAAGCGCCTCGTGGTGCTCGACCTGCTCTCGCAGGAGTTCGAGCCGGGGGAGCGGTACGACGAGACGCAGGTCAACAACCGGCTGCGCGCGTTCCACCCCGATGTCGCCGCCCTGCGCCGCTACCTCGTCGAGGAGGGCTTCCTCGACCGGGCCGACGGTCAGTACTGGCGCAGCGGCGGCACGGTCGCCTGACCCGGCCACGCGGCATCCGCCATCGGGAGACGGGGCTCAGCGGAAGCCTAGCGCCTCGCTGAGCCAGCTCTGCGCGCCGTCGGCCTCGAGGCCGGCCTCGACAGCGGCAGCCGTCCGCGGTGACGGCCACCCGTGGATCCAGAACAGCGCCAGGCCGCCCGGCAGCGCGATGAGCAAGGGCAACCACGAGTGCGGATCGAAGGCGAACGAGCACGCGAACGCCACGAGCACCGGAGCCTCGGCGAGCGCCGTCCGCAGGGTCGTCGTCGAGGTGAAGTAGCGCAGGCTCGTCGTCTCCGCGTTCTCGCGAGGGAGCCCGTGCGGAAGGGCCGGCACGGCATACCCGACGTAGCGGATGAGCGTGGCCGAGGCGACCAGCGTGGCGAGCACGATGCCGACCGCCCACGGCGACGGCATCGGCGCCGACGGGTCCACGAGGATCCGCACCGCGCTCAGCATCAGGGCCCCCATGCCGACCGCGACCGACACCATCTGGATCGGGCGCAGCGCGGCGCTCTCGGGAGAGGTGAACGGTCCGGGAGGGGTGCTCATGGGTCCCGAGCATAGGCGGGTGAGGTCCGCGGACGATCCGCGCATTTAGCCATCGGCCGCGTGCCCGATAGCATGGTGCGCTGGCCCGCCCATTCACCGTCGACGACCACGTCGGCACCACCCCAATGGAGTAACCCGCAGTGAAGAGTGCGCTCGAGACCCTCAGCCCGACCCGGGTCAAGATGACCGTCGAGGTCCCGTTCGAGGAGCTCAAGCCGAGCCTCGATGCGGCCATCAAGCACATCGGTGAGCACATCCAGGTGCCCGGCTTCCGCAAGGGCAAGGTCCCTGCTCGCATCATCGAGCAGCGCGTCGGCCGCGCGGCGGTCCTCGAGGAGGCCGTCAACAACGCCCTCCCGACGTTCTACGGACAGGCCCTCGAGGAGAACGAGGTCCGCCCGCTCGGTCAGCCCGAGATCACCGACCTCCAGGTGCCCGCGACCGACGGCGAGGACTTCGTCTTCACGGCCGAGGTCGACAAGCGTCCCGAGATCGAGCTGCCCGACTTCAGCGACATCGAGCTGACCGTCGACGAGGCCAAGGTCGAGGACGAGGCCGTCGAGCAGCGCCTCACCGACCTGCGCGCTCGCTTCGGCACCCTCAAGGGCGTCGACCGCGCCGTCCAGGACGGCGACTTCGTCTCCATCGACCTGTCCGCCGAGATCGACGGCGAGCAGATCGACGAGGTCACCGGAGTCTCCTACGAGGTCGGCAGCAAGAACATGCTCGACGGGCTCGACGAGGCCCTGCTCGGCATGACGGCCGACGAGACCAAGCAGTTCACCGCCCCCCTCGCCGGTGGCGACCAGGAGGGCCAGGACGCCAACTGCACCGTGACCGTCACCGCGGTCAAGGAGCGCGAGCTGCCCGAGCTCGACGACGAGTTCGCCCAGCTGGCCTCCGAGTTCGACACGCTCGACGAGCTCAAGGCCGACCTCACCGCCAAGGCCGAGGTCGACGCCAAGTTCGCCCAGGGCGTCGCCGCCCGCGACAAGCTCCTCGAGGCCATCCTCGAGAAGGTCGAGGTGCCGATCCCCGAGAGCATCGTCGAGGCCGAGGTGCACAGCCACCTCGAGGGTGAGGGTCGTCTCGAGGACGACGAGCACCGCGCCGAGGTCGGCGAGAGCACCCGCAAGGGCCTCAAGACCCAGCTCGTGCTTGACGCGATCGCCGAGAAGGAAGAGGTCAAGGTCGAGCAGCAGGAGCTCATCGAGTTCCTCGTCATGAGCTCGCAGCAGTACGGCATGGACCCCAACCAGTTCGCGCAGTCGCTCGACCAGGAGGGCCAGATCCCCGCCATGGTGGCCGAGGTCGCCCGCCGCAAGGCGCTCGCGACGGTCCTGGAGAAGGTTGCCGTCAAGGACACCGCCGGCAACGTCATCGACCTGAACGAGGCCGTTCCCGGCACCGAGGGTGACGAGGACGACGCCACCGAGGCTGTCGAGGCCAGCGAGGGCAGCGACGACGCGCAGACCGAGAAGGCCGACGCCTGACCGCTCCACGTCACGTATGCCGTGAGGCCGGCTCCCGCTCGGGAGCCGGCCTCACGCGTTCCCGGGTAGGCGGACCCGCAGCCGGGGTACGTCGCAGTGGAGCCGCCGCTCGGTGGCCGCTGGCACGAGACGGACCGAGAAGGAGCCCCACAGATGAGCAACGACGAGACGGGTGCGAGCGTCGCGGACAGCGACATCAACAGCGCCGACGCCGACGGCACGAACCCGCCCGCGCGCGACAGCGCCGCGGTGCAGGGCTCGGGTGACGACGCCGACCGTGGCAACCTCGACGGCAGCAACCCCGTCGCCGAGCCGCGCGACCGCTCCCTCGACCAGGCCGGCGGCAACGGCTCCTTCGACGACGGGTCGCAGGAGCCGACCGACGGCGCCGCCTCCGACACCTACGACGCCGGGCAGGACAACGGCCTCAACGAGTGACCGCCCGCCTGACCGCACGTGACCACGGACCCCGCCGGACGGCATACGGTCGGCGGGGTCCGTGCGTGTGGTTGCGCCGCCCGGGCTCAGGTTTGTGCGCTCACGGCGAACACGGCGCGGTTCGGGAAATCTGCCCGCGGGGTCGGGCGTTAGGGTCAGTGACGAGCCAGCCGGCGCCACCTCCCGTGGCGAGAGGCTGGACCACTTCGACGATGGAGACATGGTGATTTCGGAGACCTCCGCCAACGGCAACGGCATGCCGGGTGGTCTGGACGACCACATCTACAACCGCCTGCTCAAGGAGCGGATCATCTTCCTCGGGTCCGACGTCCGCGACGACAACGCGAACGCCATCGCCGCGCAGCTGCTGCTGCTCTCGGCCGAGGACCCCGAGAAGGACATCTGGCTCTACATCAACAGCCCCGGCGGCTCGATCTCCGCCGGCATGGCCATCTTCGACACGATGAACTGGATCCCCAACGACGTCGCCACCGTCGCCATGGGCATGGCCGCCTCGATGGGCCAGTTCCTGCTGTCGGCCGGCACCCAGGGCAAGCGCTACGCCACGCCCCACGCGCGCGTCATGATGCACCAGCCCTCGGGCGGCATCGGCGGCACGGCCACCGACATCAAGATCCAGGCCGAGCAGATGCTCTACGTCAAGAAGCAGATGGCACGCCTCATCGCCGAGCACACCGGCCAGACGATCGACCAGATCGAGAAGGACTCCGACCGCGACCGCTGGTTCAGCGCGGAGGAGGCGAAGGAGTACGGCTTCGTCGACCACGTCTTCAGCCGCTCCGACCAGGCCGTCGAGGGCAACAGCGTCGGCCAGGCCGACGCCAAGGCCGAGAACTGACCGCGGCCTGACACAGGACTTGGAGACCACACGCATGAACATCGAACCCACCAACCGCCTCGCCGTGCCCGGCCCGTCGAGCCGCTACATCCTGCCGCAGTTCGAGGAGCGCACCTCCTACGGCATGAAGCGGTCCGACCCCTACAACAAGCTCTTCGAGGACCGCATCATCTTCCTCGGCGTGCAGGTCGACGACGCCTCGGCCGACGACATCATCGCCCAGCTGCTCGTGCTGGAGTCGCTCGACCCCGACCGCGACATCCTCATGTACATCAACAGCCCGGGTGGCTCGTTCACCGCGATGACGGCGATCTACGACACGATGCAGTTCGTCCGGCCCGACATCCAGACGTTCGTCATCGGCCAGGCGGCCTCGGCGGCCGCCGTGCTCCTCGGCGCCGGTGCGCCGGGCAAGCGCTTCGCCCTGCCGAACGCCCGCATCCTCATCCACCAGCCGGCGCTCTCGGGCGGCGACTACGGCCAGGCCTCGGACATCGAGATCCAGGCCAACGAGGTGCTCCGCATGCGCACGTGGCTCGAGGACACCCTCGCGCACCACACGGGTCGCACGTCCGAGCAGGTCCGCAGCGACATCGAGCGCGACAAGATCCTCTCGGCCGAGGACGCCAAGGAGTACGGCCTCATCGACGAGGTCCTCGCCTCGCGCAAGGCGTCCCTCGAGGTCTGACCTCCCGCTCGTCACGGGGCGCGTACGCCGCAGGGCCGGGTTCCGCTGGGACCCGGCCCTGCGGCATACCTGCTTGGATGGGCGGTGAACTGACGTCGAGCGTGAAGGTGTGAGTCATGGCGAGTGCGGAGTTCGAGCAGGCGGTCGCGGCCGTCAAGGAGCTCACGACCGACCCGGGCAACGACGTGAAGCTGAAGCTCTACGGCCTGTTCAAGCAGGTGACCGAGGGTGACGTCACCGGCTCACGGCCCGGCTTCACGAACCCCGTCGGGCGCGCCAAGTACGACGCGTGGGCCAAGCTGTCGGGCACGRCATCCGAGGCGGCGCAGGAGCAGTACGTCGCGATCGTCCGCGACCTCACCTCCGCCTGACCCGGCCCCGGCCGCGCGAGATCCCGCCGTGGGGGGATGGTTGCGGCGGTGCGGTCGCGAGCGGCGCCAAAGGTCCGCCGTGGCTGGATGGTTGCGGTGCCTGTGGATGCCGCGGACTGGCTGCCTGGGGATTCGGACACGATCGGGCCCATGCCCGATCGTGAGCCAATGCCGTTCCGGCGGGGGCAACGCCCCGTCGACGTGACCGCGTGGCACCTGCGCACGCAGGCGTTCCGGCGCCTGTTCCACGACGTCTACGTCGACCGCTCGCGCGAGCTGACGCCGCTGCTGCTCGCGCAGGCGGCTCTGCTCGTGGCCCCGGACGCGACGGTCTCGCACCACAGCGCGGCCCGGCTGTGGGGCGGCATCGTGCCCGATGACGGCTCCGTGCACCTGACCTGCCCGGGGCGTCGTCCCCAGGTCGAGGGCATCACGGCGCACCGGGCTGGCACGGGCAGGGCGGTCACCCGGTGGCGCGGGGTCCCGGTCACGACGCCGGCGCAGACCTTCATCGACCTCGCCGAGCCGCTCGGCCTGGTCGACCTCGTCGTGCTCGGTGACTCCTTGGTCCGACGGCGGCGGGTGACGTCCTCGCTGCTCGTCGAGGCGGCGACGGCCTATCGGGGTCCGGGCGCCCGCCTGGCGCGTCGGGCGGCGCGCCTGGTCCGCGCGGGCGTCGACTCGGCCATGGAGAGCCGGCTGCGGATGCTCATCGTCCTCGCCGGCCTGCCGGAGCCGGTCGTGGACCACCGGATCCACTGGCCCGACGGCCGGGTGCGCTTCCGGTTCGACCTCAGCTTCCCCGATGCGGGCCTCGTCATCGAGTACGACGGCTGGCAGCACGTCGAGTCGCAGGAGCAGTGGGGATCCGACATCGGTCGCCGGGAGTGGCTCGACGGGAATGACTGGCGCATCGTCGTGGTCATCGCCAAGGACCTCCACCGCACGCCGGCCACGACGCTGCACCGCATCTGCGACGCCATGCGCGACCGCGGCATGAGGGTCCCGGCGCTGCGCGAGGACTGGCGGCGCCACTTCCCGAGCCTCCCCGAGGACCGTCGGGAGCCGGCCTGACCGTGCGCGAGTCCGTCCGTGGCTGGACGGATGCGGCGATGGCAGCCTCGTGGCCGCAACGAGCCAGCCACGGACGGAAGGGCGCGACGCCTCGGGAGGGAGCGCACGGCATACGCTGCACCCGTGAGGGCGTATGCCGTGGGGTGGGCGATCGACCTCTACCGCGGGGCGGTGCGATGGCGCTGACGACGATGCTCGTCATCGCGCTCGTGGGCCTGCTCGTCGCGATCTTCGGCGGTCTCGCCCTGGCGGTCGGGCTGGGGCTCCTGGCCGGGAGACGGCGCGGCCGGCAGGGCGGCGAGGACGGTTCGGCGGGGTCCGATTCGCCGGGAAAGCCCGAGATGTGACGGCGCCGTCGTTTGTCCGCCATCAGCGGACAAACGGCGTTGCGCGAGCGAGGGTGCCCCCGTTCGTCGTCTAATGGAGTCGGCCCCCTGCGGGGGCCGGCCGGGTGCACCCCAGCGTTCGGCGCCGACGAACCAGGAGCGAATCGGTGGCACGCATCGGAGAAGGCGGAGACCTCCTCAAGTGCTCTTTCTGCGGGAAGAGCCAGAAGCAGGTCAAGAAGCTCATCGCCGGTCCCGGTGTGTACATCTGCGACGAGTGCATCGACCTGTGCAACGAGATCATCGAGGAAGAGCTCGCCGAGAGCAGCGAGCTGGGCCTCGACCACCTGCCGAAGCCGCGCGAGATCTTCGACTTCCTCGAGAACTACGTCATCGGGCAGGACGTCGCGAAGAAGTCCCTCGCCGTCGCCGTCTACAACCACTACAAGCGCATCCAGGCCGGTGAGGGCGTCAAGCGTGACGGCGACCACATCGACATCGCGAAGTCCAACATCCTGCTCATCGGCCCCACGGGCTCCGGCAAGACCTACCTCGCGCAGACCCTGGCCAAGATGCTCAACGTGCCGTTCGCCATCGCCGACGCCACGGCCCTGACCGAGGCGGGCTACGTCGGCGAGGACGTCGAGAACATCCTCCTCAAGCTCATCCAGGCGGCCGACTACGACGTCAAGAAGGCCGAGACCGGCATCATCTACATCGACGAGGTCGACAAGATCGCCCGCAAGAGCGAGAACCCGTCGATCACGCGCGACGTCTCCGGCGAGGGTGTGCAGCAGGCGCTGCTCAAGATCCTCGAGGGCACGACCGCGTCGGTCCCGCCCCAGGGTGGGCGCAAGCACCCGCACCAGGAGTTCATCCAGATCGACACGACCAACGTGCTCTTCATCGTCGGCGGCGCCTTCGCCGGTCTCGAGAAGATCATCGAGTCGCGCTCGGGTCGCAAGGGCCTCGGCTTCGGCCAGCCGTTGCACAACCCGAAGGACCTCGGCGACAGCTTCTCCGACGTCATGCCGGAGGACCTGCTGAAGTTCGGCCTCATCCCCGAGTTCATCGGCCGACTTCCCGTCCTGACCACCCTCGCGCCGCTCGACCAGCAGGCCCTCGTCAACATCCTCACGGTGCCGCGCAACGCGCTCGTCAAGCAGTACCAGAAGATGTTCGAGATCGACGGCGTCGACCTCGAGTTCACCGAGGACGCCATCGCGGCCGTCGCCGACCAGGCGCTGCTGCGTGGCACCGGCGCCCGAGGCCTGCGCGCCATCATGGAGGAGGTCCTCCTCCCCGTCATGTTCGACGTGCCCAGCGACGACGAGATCGCCCGCGTCGTCGTGACCCGCGAGGTCGTCCTCGACAACGTCAACCCGACGATCGTGCGCCGCGAGGCCGAGCCCCGCGCCAAGCGCCCGCGCAAGGAATCCGCCTGACCTGAGGGCCGCACGGCACACTCGCGCGTGAACGGAGGCCCGTCGTGGTTGCTCCCTTCCGGCTCGTCGCCGGCGATCACGCGCCCGTGCAGCAGACGAGCACCACCTGCGGGTCGGCGTCCCTGACCGTCGCCCGCATGCTCGCCAACCCCGCCTTCGCGCAGTGGATCCGGGACGGCATACGCAAGGACGCTCAGGGCGGTGACCGGCCCGACGACGGCACCGAGGCGCAGCGTTTCGCGGCGTACGAGCAGGTCGTCGCGGCCCGCACCAATGCGCTGCTCGGCGCCGGCAGCCGGCTGCAGCTGCCGTGGCCACGCGCGCTCGGCACACCGCCGTGGGG
>NZ_JBFULD010000171.1:0-9007 GCF_056400505.1 Terrabacter sp. P5_B1 | reverse complement strand
ACCTTGAGCAGGGCCTCGACGACCGGCAGACCGAGCGTGAGGTTGGGGACGAAGTGGGCGTCCATGACGTCGACGTGCGCCCAGTCGGCGTTCGCGATGCGGCCCAGCTCCGCCTCCAGGTTGGCGAAGTCGGCGGAGAGGATGCTCGGTGAGATCTGCACGCGCACAGCCTAGTTCCGCGCGCTCGCCGTCAGTCGGCGACCTTCGCCCAGAACGAGACGTGGGACTCGGACTCCGCCGTGAATGGCGTGCGGTCCCAGTCGGCCCACCGGTCGCGCAGCCCCAGGCCTGCGATCCGCGCCACGAGGTCGAGCTCCGAGGGCCACACGTAGCGGTGCGCGGAAGCCGAGCACGTCGCGAGGCCTCGGTCTCCGTCGCTCGCCCGCGACTCGGCCCGCACGTCGTGGTGCGACATGCAGCGTTGGCTCACGACGTCGACGGTGCCGCCTCGTCGCCATGTCGCCGATCGTCACCGGCAACCGGTCGGCTGGGGCTCGAACATGTGGGCCGAGCCGGCGTCATAGGTGCGCGCGACCCGCTCGTCGAAGGGGTTGGGCCCGCAGGTCGTCCATCGCGTATGCCGTCACGGCTCCACCCTGCCCACCGAGCGTTGGCGCGCGCGAGCCCTTTTCGGACAGTCTCCTTCGGAGAGCCTCCGGTCAGAGCTTGCGCAGCAGGGCGAAGAACATCGCGTCGGTGCCGTGGACGTGCGGCCAGAGCTGGACGTACGGCCCCTCGCCGAGGCCCGCCAGCTCGTGCCCGTTCGCGTCGACGAAGAGCGGTCGAGCATCGACGAGCTCGACGTCGTCGCGGCGCTTGAGGATGTCGGTGACGACGAAGCGTGTCTCGTTGAGGTGCGGGCTGCACGTGGCGTAGCCGACGAGCCCGCCGGATGCGGTGGCGTCGATGCCGGACATCAGCAGCTCGCGCTGCAGCCCCGCGAGGGCCGCGACGTCACCGGGCGTGCGGCGCCACCGCGCCTCGGGGCGACGGCGCAGCGCGCCCAGCCCCGTGCATGGAGCGTCGATGAGCACCCGGCTGAAACCGCCCGGCTCGATCTCGCCGAGGTCGCGCCCGTCGCCGTGCCGGACCTTCAGGCTCGTGTCGGCGTCACGGGCGGCGACTCGCGCCGCAGCGAGGGTCTGCCACACGAGGTCGGCGCGGTGTTCGCTGATCTCGTTGGCCACGAACGGAATCCGCCGCTCAATGGCCAGGGCTGCAAGGAGGCCTGCCTTGCCTCCCGGTCCGGCGCACAGGTCGAGCCAGCGCTCGTGCTGCGCCGCGTCACCCTCGACTGCCGCGGCCGCGAGAGCAAGGACGAGCAGCTGCGAGCCCTCGTCCTGCACCGCGGCGCGGCCGTCGCGGACGGCAGCGATGGCGCCGGGGTCACCCTCGGGCAAGGTCGCCCCGACGGGGCTGAGCCCCGAACGCTCGGCACCGGAGTCCTCGAGCTCGTCGAGCGAGACGAGCCCGGGACGTGCCACGAGCGAGACCTTCGCCGCGTCGTTGTCGCTCTCGAGGAGCGCGGTCAGTGACTCCTCGACGTCGCCCGGCCCAGCGGCTCCGTGTCCGATGAGCGCGGCCCGTAGGGCCTTGGCGATCCAGACGGGGTGGGAGGTGCGCAGGGCAAGGCGCTCGACCGGGTCCTGGACACCCTCGGTGACGAGGTCGGTCCATTCGTCCGGGTCCCGCTCGCTGATGCGTCGCATGACGGCGTTGACGAAACCGGCAGCCCCGGCGCCGTTGACCTGTCGGGCCAGAGCCACGGTCTCGTCGACCGCCGCGTGGCTGGGCACCCGCATGCCGAGCAGCTGGTGCGCGCCGAGCCGCAGGGTGTCGAGCACGTTGGCATCGATCTTGTCGACGGGGCGACCTGCAGCGGACGCGATGATCGCGTCGTAGAGCCCGGAGAGCCGCGTCGCGCCGTAGACCAGCTCAGTGGCGAATCCGGCGTCGCGGCCGCTGATTCGCTTGTCGCGCAACAGCTTCGGCAACGCGAGGTTGGCATAGGCGCCGTCGGCAATCTCACGCATCGCGGTGTAGGCCGCGAGTCGCGGCGCATCGGTGCGACGGGCACGCTCGGCCGGTCGCTGCTCCGAACGGTGTCGGGCCGAGCGCTCACGTGCCGGCGGCCGCTGACGCTCTCCCCGCCGCCCGTCGCCGCCAGAACCGCGGCCGCGGTCGCCGCCTCCACCGCTTCGTCGCTCGTCACTCATCGCCGACCCGCTCTCCTGCCTCGACGCGCGTGCCGCGAGCCCAGTCTGCGGCCGGCATCGGCTTCTTGCCGTGTGCCTGCACCGTGCCCAGACGCACTGGCCCCGTTCCGGTGCCGACGAAGACGGCCTTCTTCGTGACGACGAGGTCTCCGGCGCCCATTGGCTCGGCGGTGGCCGGGGCGTCGCCGGGCGCGGCGACCGCCAGCGGCGACACCTTGAGTCGCTCGCCGCGGAACGTGGTCCACGCACCGGGCGCCGGGGTGCAKCCTCGCACGAGCCGCTCGACCGCGGTCGCCGGCCGGGTCCACACGATGCGGGCGTCGTCCACCTCGATCTTGGGGGCGAGCGAGACCCCCTCGGACGGCTGCGGCACCGCCACGAGATCGCCCGACTCGAGCCCGTCGAGGGTGGCGACGAGCAGCCCCGCCCCGGCGCCGGAGAGTCGGTCGAGCAGGTCGCCCGCCGTGTCGGTCGGACGGATCGCCTCGGTCATGACGCCGAGGACGGGCCCGGTGTCGAGTCCTCGCTCGATGACGAAGGTCGAGGCGCCGGTCACCTCGTCGCCGGCCATGATCGCGTGCTGGACCGGGGCGGCCCCGCGCCAGGCGGGCAGGAGTGAGAAGTGCAGGTTGATCCAGCCGAGCCGCGGGATCGCGAGCGCCTCCACCGGGATGAGGTTGCCGTAGGCCACGACGGGGCACGCGTCCGGCGCGAGCGCGGACAGGGCTCGGAGGAAGTCCGGGTCCTTGACGCGCGACGGGGTCAGCACCGGCACGCCGAGCTCCTCGGCGCGACGCCGGACCGGCGAGGCCTCGAGACGCCGGCCGCGGCCCGACGGCGCGTCGGGGCGCGTGACGACGCCGACGAGCTCGTGCCCTGAGGCCGCGACGGCATCGAGGCTGGGCACCGCCGCCTCGGGGGTGCCTGCGAAGACGACTCTCATCTCACATCGCCCGGCCGAAGGTGGAGTGCGGGCTGATCCGCACCTCGGGCGGGTTGTCCGCGAACCACTCGGCCTCGCGGATCGCGTGCATGGCCTCGCGACGCGCCTCGGGGTCGAGCCGGTCGACGAAGAGGATGCCGTCGAGGTGGTCCGTCTCGTGCTGCACGCAGCGCGCGAGGAGGTGGCTGCCCTCGAGGACGACGGGCTCGCCGTGCATGTTCTGCCCTTTGGCCACGACCGACAGGGCACGCGTGGTCTCGAACGCCAGACCCGGGATCGACAGGCAGCCCTCGGGGCCGTCCTGCTCGTCGGTCGACAGGTCGAGCACCGGGTTGACGAGGTGTCCCAGCGCGCCGTCGACCCAGTAGGTGAAGACGCGCAGTCCGACGCCGATCTGCGGTGCCGCCAGACCGGCACCCGGGGCGTCGAGCATGGTGTCCTCGAGGTCCTTGACCAGCACGCGCAGCTGCTTGTCGAAGTCGGTGACCTCGGCGGCAGGGGTGCGCAGGACCGGGTCGCCGAAGAGTCGGATGTCCTTGATCGACACGATGTGAGGTCCTCAGAACTGGGCTGGGCAGGCACCGTCAATCCTAGGGGGACGCGGTGCGGTGCCCCGACCGCGGCCGAGCACGAGCTGGACAAATCCCCTAGAGTCTCTCCAACGGGTTCGAACAGGATGTTCGCCCCGTCTGCGACAGGGGGCCGAACCAACCGAGAGCGAGCACCCGATGCATGACAGGACCAGCCACCCCGTGACCGCCGCCGGTGCGGCGGCCGGCCGGCGCTGGCGAGAGCGGCGACGACCCGTCGTCCGCGTGCTCGTCGCCCTGATCTCGCTGGCCGCCGTGTTCGTCATCGGGGCCGCCCCGAGCGGTCAGGCCGTGTCGCCCACGACCAAGCACTTCATCACGAACCTGCACGGGTCGACGGCACCGTCAGCGTTGGGGTTCGACGTCTTCGACACCGGGGCATCGACGGTCGCCTCCCTGCCCGACGGCGTCACAGGCCTGGTCTGGCTGGGCCAGAAGTGCCCGACGGTGGCGGACGCGGCCTTCCGCGCGACGGTGGACCAGCTCGCCTCCAGCCCCAAGGTCTTCGGCTACTACCTCTCGGACGAGCCCCACGTCTCGGACTGCCCTGGGGGCGCCGCGGCGCTCCGGAGCCGGGCGGACTACATCCGCTCACGAACCGCCGGGAGCCAGAAGTCCTTCATCGTCCTGTCCCGGACGACGGACTACAGCGCGTTCAGCCCGGCCAACAGCCATGTCGACCTCGTCGGTCTCGACCCCTACCCCTGCTCGACCGCGTCCCCGACGTGCCCGGTGCGCAAGATCACTGACAAGGTCGTGGCTGCGCTGGACGCCGGGATCCCCCAGGCGGCGATCGTGCCGGTCTTCCAGGCCTTCGGCCAGGAGCGGCTGTCGGGGGGCTACTACCGCCTCCCCACTGCGGCGCAGATGTCCGCCATGTTGGCCGAGTGGCACCGGCTCGTGCCCTCACCGGTGATGGAATACGCCTACGGGTGGGGCAACCAGTCGTCGTCCAGCCCCACCCTCGTCGACTCGGCCGACCTGCAGAAGGTGTTTGCAGCGCACAACGGCGTCACTCGCTGACGCCGGGACGGGACGCGTCGAGGGGCTCGTCTGCCGGCTCACCGGCAGGCTCCTCGACCGTCCGGCCGAGCTCGCGGACCGACCGCGACAGCAGCGCGGACAGCGAGATCACGACGTAGACGCCGGCGCTGACGATCATCAGGGTCTCCGTGTCGACGGTCGTCGCGAGCCACCCGTAGAGGAACGTGCCGATGGGGATCGCGACGAAGGACCCCAACGCGTCGTAGCTCGAGACGCGCGACAGCACCGAGACGGGGACGTGCTCGTGCAGGGCGGTGCTCCACCCGACACCGAAGACCTCGACGGCGGCCCCGGCGAGGAAGAACCCGACGGCGACGGGCACCAGTGCGGGGGCCACCCCGAGCAGCACCATGGGCACGGCGAGCACGCAGATGGCGATCATGCCCGCACGCAAGGGGTGCCGGAGCCGTAGCCGCAGCATGACGAGCGTCATGAGGACTGTGCCGACGGCCTCGGCGCTCAGCACCAGACCCCAGCCTGCCTCGCCGATCGACGCGGTCGACGTGGCGATCAGGGGCCCGAGCACCCCGATGACGCCGGAGTGGATGGCGTTGGTCAGCCCGAAGGCGAGCACGACGACCCACAGCCACTCGCGCCGGCGGAACTCGCTCCACCCCTCCCGCAGCTCACGCACCATCGAGTGGCGCGGGGCTCCAGCCTCGTCCGAGCGACGCGGCAGCCCGACGCGGGCGAGACAGACGATGGCGACGGCATAGGTCATCGCGTCGACGGCGAGCGCCCAGCCCGGGCCGACGCTCACGACGAGCACCCCCGCCAGTGCAGGTCCGATGATGGCGAGCCCGCTGCGGCTGAACGACAGCAGTGCGTTGGCCTGCTGGAGCCGGGACCGGTCGAYGACGAGCGGGACGATGCCCATCATCGCCGGCATCGTGAACGCCGACACGGCGCCGTTGACCCCCTCGATGACGGTCAGCTGCGTCAGCGTCGCGTCACCGCTGATGATGAGATGTGCCGCGAGCGCCTGGGTGAGGCAGGTCAGCACGTGCGAGACCTGGAGCACGACGATGCGCGAGAAGCGGTCGGCGACCACGCCGCCGACGAGCAGGAAGACCACCATCGTCAGGGTGCGGACGCCCAGCACCTGCGCGAGCGCACTGGCGGAGGAGTCGATGTGCAGCACGGCGAAGGCGAGCGCCACGGGCACCATGACCGAACCCGCGGTCGAGACCGATCGAGCCGTGAAGTACCACGCGAACCGGCGGTCTCCCAGGGCGCCGAGCGACTGTCGGAGCTTCATGAGAGACGTTTCTCCCCCGTGAGCCGGAAGGCGGCGATGGAGAGGTTGGCGCGGACGGTGCCCTCGGTCCGCGGTGGTCGGGCGCCGGCGTGGAGCAGGCGGCTCGCGTCCGTGACGAGCTCGACGACGCGCTGCCAGACCTCCGGGTCCACCCACAGGTCAGCATCCGTGAAGTGCGACTTCTCGCCCTGCTCCCGTTCCGCGAAGCGGCGTGGGATCGCGTCGGCGAGGACCCGTGCGTAGGCCAGCTTGTCGGCCTCGCTGGCGGGCGGCGCGTCCGGCGAGCTCTGGGCGTCCCACGGGTGCCGGTACTTCTTCGCGCGGCCGCCGCGGACCCGCTCCTCCCCCGCGATCACGAGCAGTCCCGCGTCGAGCAGGAACCTGAGGTGGTAGCTCGCGTTCGCCTGGGTGACGCCCAGCTCGCGGGCGACCTCCGCCGCACTCAGCTCGGCGCCCGTCAGCAGGGAGAGCATCTGCAGCCGCAGCGGGTGGGCGGTGGCGCGGAGCTCGCTGATCCGCTCATCCTCCAAAGACATGTTTGGGAGTATGCCGTCCCGCGGGCTCCACCGTCAAGCATCCCTTTGGGGGTCAGCGAGCCCCCGTCGAGTGCCCAGTTCCCCACGTCGGAAAATGAGCACTCGACTCCCACCCACAGTCGAGTGCCCAGTTCCCCACGTCGGAAAATGAGCACTCGACTCACGCCTCCGGTCGAGTGCGCAGTTCCCTTCGGGTGGAACGCAAGGGTTCAGGACTGGCTGTACGCCAGGTGCACCACGCCGCTGTCGTACGCCTGCGTCTCCGTGAGGCGCAGGCCCCAGACGGCCTCGTCGGTGAAGAGCCGCTCCCCCGCGCCGAGGACCACGGGGAAGACGAACAGGTGCAGGCCGTCGACGAGCCCGTCCCGCAGCAGGGCCCGCACGAGCGTCCCGCTGCCGCTGACGTAGAGCGACCCCTCGACCTCGTCGCGCAGCCGACGGATGAGGTCCGCGTCGTAGGACCCGATGACGCGGGAGTTGTTCCAGTCGGGATCGCGCAGGGTGGCCGAGACGACGTTCTTGCGCGCGCCGTTGAAGAACGACGCGCCCGGCTCGTCGTCGGTGCGCGCCGACCACGCCGGCGCGAACATCTCGTAGGTCCGCCGCCCGAGGAGGAGCTCGGAGCCCGGGCCGGTGAGCCGGCCGATCGCCTCGCCCATTCGGGGGTCGAAGGGGAACTCCGCCGTCCAGCTGGGGTTCTCGTAGACCCCGTCGAGCGAGATGAACTCGTGCACCTCGATGCGTCCCATGCCGTGCCTCCTGTCCGATGTTGCGCTCAGGTGGTGCGCTCCAGTGTTGCCGTGGCTCGTTCGAACCGGTCGTCGCGCTCGACGTCGAAGGTGAACCCCTGCGCGCGCAGCCGCTCGACGAGGCCCTCCCCGAGCGCCGTGGCTGGTGTGCAGACCCCGACCCGTCGGGGAAGCCCGTCGTCGAGCGCGAGGGCGAGTGCCGTCTGACCGAACATCACCGCCGTGCCGCCGTAGCCGGGGTCGTAGTCGGCCCCGACGCGGGTGCGGTAGCGCGCGCCGGTGCTTGTGGTGGCGTGGATGTCCATGCGGAAGCGCCCGGTGGCCTGCGTCTCGGGGCTCGGGCCCTCGCCGGGCTTGGGCAGGAAACGGTCGAGAACGGCACGGGTCGGCCGGTATGCCATGCCGGCCACGACGCCGCCGAGACCCACGGCCATGCCACCGGCCATCACCGGGGACATCGGACCCGACCCGAAGTCGCTCGCCTCGCGGTAGCGCAGGTCGCGTCCGTAGGACCAGTCGGTCAGGGTGTTGGACAGTCGCACGATGCGGGTGTTGAACGACGCCATGACGAAGGGCCCGGTCCACCGGCCCGTGGCCGGGTCACGGTCGACCGGCACGAGTCGGCGCAGCCGGTCCACGACTCCGGCGACCCCGGCGGGCCGCCGTCGGCCCGACGAGGGCTCCTCGGAACGCCGGGGGCTGAGCGCATACGGGTCACCGAGAACCGCTCGGGCTCGGTCATCGGCACGAGCGGTGATGGCCTGCTGCCGGGCCGAGTCGATGGTCCCACCGGAGAAGCCGCCCTTGAGCGACCGGACGAGGAGGGTTGTCTCGGCCAAGGTGCCCTCCCGGTCCGCGGCGACCCGTTGGGCCGTGGTGAGCACGCCGAGGTCGGACGGGATGGAGTCGAAGCCGCAGGCGTGCACGATGGCCGCCCCGGTCTCGCGGGCCCGGGCGTCGAGCTCGTCGAGCGACCACCGGACGAAGAGCAGCTCTCCGGTCAGGTCGGCGTAGTGCGTCCCGGAGTCGGCACAGGCCCGTGCGACCTCCTTGCCATGGGTCGCATAGGGACCGACCGTCGTGGCGAGGACACGGGTGCGCCCCGCCAAACCGCGCAGACCCGGCGCATCGCTCGYGTCGACCGCGACGAGCTCCCACGACGACGCCGCCGGACCCAGCTCGATCCGGAGGGCCTCGAGCTTGGACCGCGAACGCCCTGCGAGGGCGATCCGCATGCCGGGTCCAGCATGCTGGGCGAGGTGGGCGGCGGTCAGGGCCCCGACGAAGCCGGTGGCCCCGTAGAGGACGATGTCGAGCTCGCGATCGGGCATGCCGTCACTCTGTCACGGCCACGCCGCGACGACGCAGGACCGGTCAGAACATGTCGAGCGGGTCGACCCGCACCGCCACGACGTCGGTCTCCTTGCGCGCCGAACGGAACGCCTTGAGCGCGAGCAGGGCCCGGGTCAGCGACTGCGTCTCGGAGGCGGGCACCCGCGCGAGCACGTGGTGGTCGGCGGGGGCTCGCTCGGGCTCACCCTCGACGACCGGGCGACGCGGCGGGGCGCCGGCGTTCGCGAGGCGCACGGGGCCCAGCACCTCGGCGGTCGCGGGGAGGTCGGCCTGCCCGAGCGCCTCCTGGAGGGCCCGGCGGCTGCCGGTCAGCTGCGC
>NZ_JBFULD010000170.1:0-9087 GCF_056400505.1 Terrabacter sp. P5_B1 | reverse complement strand
CTGCGCGACGTGCCGCCCGCGTGGCATCGTCGCCATGTCGTGCGGCTTGTCCACGACGACGATGCGCTCGTCGCGGTGCAGCACGACGGGCTCCTCCGGATGCGCCACCTCAGCTGGGAGGTCCCGGTGCGCCCAGACGGCCGACTGCGCCACGAAGGGCGCGTCCGGACGCACGGGCGTGCCTGAGCCGTCGACGAACTCGCCGGCCCGGAGCATACGGTCGACGTCGTCGGCGTCGAGGCCGGGTGAGAGCCGCTCGACGAGGTGGTCCCGCAGCGACGTCCAAGGGCCGGCCTGCGGCATACGGAAGCGCTGGGCGTCCACGCCGTGACGTGGTGGTAGGGGCGACGGCGGAATGGGTCCGCGAGCCACTCAGCCGCTCCCGCCGGCCGGCCCGAGGCGGACGACCTCGGCCTCGGTGCCGAGAAAGGCGCCGTAGCCCGCGGCTGCGGACTCGATCTCACCCCACCGACGAGCCGGGAGCTGCGCGAACGGCTTCACCTCCACGACGACGTGTGCACGCTTCTGCACCTTGCGCCAGGTGCCGGCCACCTGACCGTCGATGACCAGCGTCGGCTTGAAGACCATGTTGCGTCCCGGGACGACCTCGGCGAAGCGCTCGGGCGGCAGGGTCACGTCGCGCGACTTGTAGCCGAGGAGGAACTCGTCCCACTGCGGCAGCAGGTGCACGCCGCCGGGAGAGTCCGGGGCCTCGCAGGCGTCGACGTGCACCAGCCAGGTCTGTCCGTCGACCTCCTCGCGACGGATCCGGTCCGCGACGAGTGCCAGCGCCTCACGGGTCAGGCTGAGCGGCTTGAGGATCCAGCCGGCGAGGTCCTTCTCGGTGACCGGCCCGTGGCTGTGGACATAGCGCTCGGCCACAACAGCCAGGCCCTCCTCGCGAGAAAGCTTGCGGGAGTGGGGAATCCACGTATCCATGAGCACGAAGCTCGGCTGCTTGGCGATGAGCGGACCTTGGCAGAGGAGACCGCTCATGCAGTGGTGCCCGATGAGGTGGTAGTTGCGCTGGCCGGTCGGGTCGATGCCGTGCTCGACGAGCAGGGCCGCCACGTCGGGCCGGCTCATCGGCTCGCGCAGGTGCTCCTCGAAGAGCCTGCCGGACAGCTCGACGTCAGCCTCGGAGATCCCGAGCTGGGTGAACCGGGCGGCGAGCGTCGTGCTGCGCGGCGCTGCGAGCAGCTCGCACATCCAGCGGGCGTCCTCGGCCGGCACCCAGTGGATCGTGCCGCGCATCGGCCACGTGCGCACGACCTCGCGGTCGTGCACGGCCTGCTCGACCTGGGCGAGGGTCAGCCCCGAGCGCACCCCGAGGGACCACGCGCCGCTCGCGTAGTCCTGGGCCTGCAGGGCCCCGAGTCTCCGTGCCACTGCGAGCGCCGACTCAGGGGACGACGGGGTGCCCAGCCGCGGCGTCAGGCCGAGCGCGGCCATGCGCGCCCGGCGCATCCGCCGGCGGTCCGCCTCTCTCATCAGCTCAGGCAGGCCGGACCGAGCAGGGCCTTGAGGTCGCCGAAGAGAGCGGAGGTGGCCGTGACGCGCAGCGAGTCGTCGAGGGACATGAGCACCGAGCGCCCGGGCTGGGTCAGCTTGACCTGCACCTCGGTCGCCCCCGGGTGCTCGCCCAGCACGCGCTTGAGGCTCTCGGCCACGGCCGGCGTCGCGCGACCGAGCGGCAGGGTCAGCACGACCGGCCCGCGCGGACCCTCCTTGATGTCGGGGATCGTCAGCTCCTGGGCGAAGATCGAGATCGAGTCGTCGCGGGCGCTGATGCGACCCTTGACGGCGCAGACGGTGTCCTGCGCGAGCATCGTGGAGTAGGTCATGTAGGCCGACGGGAAGAAGAGGCACTCGATGGCGCCGTCGAGGTCCTCGACCGTCGCGATCGCCCAGAGGTCGCCCTTCTTCGTCCGCTTGAGCTGCAGGCTCGTGATGAGGCCGGCCACTGTGACCGGCGTGCCGTCCGCCTTGGGGTCGTCGCCCATGAGCGAAGCGATCGAGGTGTCGGCGTGGGTGGCGAGGATGTGCTCGATGCCGAACAGCGGGTGGTCGCTGACGTAGAGGCCGAGCATCTCGCGCTCGAACGAGAGGAGGCTGGCCTTGTCCCACTCCAGCGTCGGCACCGGCGGCAGACCGTCGAAGGCGCCCGGCCCGTCCTGGCCGCCGGCGTCCGTGTCGTCGCCGAAGCTGCCGAACAGGCTGTCCTGACCGATGGCCTCCTGCTTCTTGACCTCGACGAGCGCGTCGATGTAGCGCTCGTGGACCTCGACCATGCCGCGTCGGCTCTCGCCGAGCGAGTCGAAGGCGCCACCCTTGATGAGCGACTCGATGGTGCGCTTGTTGCACACGACTGCCGGCACCTTGGAGAGGAAGTCCTTGAAGGAGGCGAAGGCGCCCTTGTCGTCGCGGGCCTTGATGATGGCCTGGACGACGGGCAGGCCGACGTTGCGGATCGCGGCGAGACCGAAGCGGATGTCGGTGCCGACGGCCGCGAAGTTGGCGATCGACTCGTTGACGTCGGGCGGCAGCACCTTGATGCCCATGTGCCGGCACTCGTTGAGGTAGAGCGCCGACTTGTCCTTGTCGTCGCGCACGCTCGTCAGCAGGGCCGCCATGTACTCGGCGGGGTAGTTGGCCTTGAGGTAGCCCGTCCAGTACGACACGAGGCCGTATGCCGCCGTGTGCGCCTTGTTGAACGCGTAGTCCGAGAAGGGGACGAGGACGCCCCAGAGCGCCGCGATCGAGGCCTCGTTGAAGCCCTGGGACTTCATGCCCTCGGAGAAGGGGACGTACTCGGCGTCGAGGACCTCCTTCTTCTTCTTGCCCATGGCCCGTCGGAGCAGGTCGGCGTTGCCGAGCGTGTAGCCGGCGAGCTTCTGGGCGATCTCCATGACCTGCTCCTGGTAGATGACCAGGCCGTAGGTCATCCCGAGGATCGGGTCGAGCGCGTCGATCATCTCCTGCTGGAGCTTGCCCTTGAGCTGGGGGTCGAGCGGGACGACCTCCTGCTTGCCGTTCTTGCGCAGCGCGAAGTTCGTGTGCGCGTTGACGCCCATCGGGCCGGGCCGGTAGAGCGCGAGGGCGGCCGAGATGTCCTCGAAGTTGTCGGGCTGCATGAGGCGCAGCAGCGAGCGCATGCCGCCACCGTCGAGCTGGAAGACGCCGAGGGTGTCACCCCGACCGAGCAGGTCGTAGGTGGCGCGGTCGTCGAGGGTCTTGGACAGCTCGTCGAGGTCGATGTCCTCGTCGCGGTTGAGCTTGATGTTCTCGATGGCGTCGTCGAGGATCGTGAGGTTGCGCAGGCCGAGGAAGTCCATCTTGACCAGACCCAGCGACTCGCAGCTGGGGTAGTCGAACTGCGTGATGATCTGGCCGTCCTGCAGGCGGCGCATGATCGGGATGACGTCGACGAGCGGCTCGCTGCTCATGATGACGCCGGCGGCGTGCACGCCCCACTGCCGCTTCAGGCCCTCGAGGCCGAGCGCCGTCGCGACGACCTCCTGGGCCTGCGGGTCCTCGTCGTGGACGACGCGGAAGTCGCCGGCCTCGTTGTAGCGCTTGGACTCCGGCTTGAAGACGTCGGCGAGCGGCATGCCCTTGCCCATGACGTCGGGGGGCATCGCCTTGGTGAGCTTCTCACCCATCGCGAACGGGTGGCCCAGCACACGGCTCGCGTCCTTGAGCGCCTGCTTGGCCTTGATCGTGCCGTAGGTGACGATCTGGGCGACCCGCTCCTCGCCGTACTTCTCCGTGACGTAGCGGATGACCTCACCGCGCCGGCGCTCGTCGAAGTCGACGTCGAAGTCGGGCATCGACATGCGCTCGGGGTTGAGGAACCGCTCGAAGATCAGACCGTGCGGCACCGGGTCGAGGTCGGTGATGCCCATGGCGTAGGCACACATCGAGCCGGCGCCCGAACCACGGCCGGGGCCGACGCGGATGCCGTTGCGCTTGGCCCAGTTGATGAAGTCCGCGACGACGAGGAAGTAGCCCGGGTAGCCCTTGGAGACGATGACGTCCTCCTCGAAGGCCGCCTGCTTGCGGGCGTAGTCCGGCACCCCGTCGGGGAACCGGCGCTGGAGGCCCGTCTCGACCTCCTTGATGAACCACGTCGTCTCGTCCTCGCCCTCGGGGCAGGGGAACCGGGGCATGTAGCGCCCCTCCCCCTCGGTGAAGGAGACCTCGCACCGCTCGGCGATGAGCAGGGTGTTGTCGCACGCCTCGGGCAGCTCACGCCACAGGTGGCGCATCTCCGCCGCGGACTTGAGGTAGAAGTCGTCGGCGTCGAACTTGAACCGGTTGGGGTCCATCAGCGTCGAGCCGGACTGGACGCAGAGCAGCGCCGCGTGCGCCTTGGCGTCCTCGGCGCGGGTGTAGTGCAGGTCGTTGGTCGCGACGAGCGGCAGCTTGAGGTCGCGGGCCAGCCGGATGAGGTCCTTCTGGGTGCGCCGCTCGATGTCGAGACCGTGGTCCATGAGCTCGACGTAGACGTTCTCGTTGCCGAAGATGTCGCGCAGCTCGGCGGCCACCTCGCGCGCCTCGTCGTACATCCCGAACCGGAGCTTGGTCTGGATCTCGCTCGAGGGACAGCCCGTCGTGACGATGAGGCCCTTGCCGTACGTCGAGAGCAGGTCGCGGTCGATGCGCGGCCACTTCGTGTAGACCTGGTCGAGGCTCGCGATGGAGCTCATCCGGAAGAGGTTGTGCATGCCCTGGTTGTTCTGGGCGAGCATCGTCATGTGGGTGTAGGCGCCGCTGCCGGAGACGTCGTCGCGGCCACCGTCGCCCCAGCTCACCTTCGTGCGGTCGGTGCGGTGCGTGCCGGGCGTGATGTATGCCTCGACGCCGATGATCGGCTTGACGCCGGTGCCCTGCGCCTTCTTCCAGAACTCGTAGGCGCCGAAGACGTAGCCGTGGTCGGTCGTCGCGAGGGCCGGCATGCCCATCCGCGCCGCCTCGCTGAAGAGGTCGCCGATGCGGGCGGCCCCGTCGAGCATGGAGTACTCCGTGTGCACGTGGAGGTGCACGAAGTTCGGATCGTTTCGCGGGGCGGCTTCGGTCGACATCGTGGATGAGTCTAAGCCTCCGGGAGGACACTCCTCCGCGTGTCGGGGCCGGGTGTCACCGACCCCGGGCGTCCACCGCACACCGGTCCCACGAGCCGGCCGGACGGCATGCGTCGTCAGGCTTCACCCTCACGTTGAGGGTGCAGGTCTCAGAAGGTCGCGACGATGTCGAGAGCGCGCTGGAGATCCTCCGGATAGCGGCTCTCGAAATGGACGTACTCCCCCGTGCCGGGGTGCTCGAACCCGAGCCCGACGGCGTGCAGCCACTGGCGGTCGAGCTTCAGTCGTGCAGCGAGCTTCGGGTCGGCCCCGTAGGTGAGGTCACCACAGCAGGGGTGGTGCAACGCCGCGAAGTGGACGCGGATCTGGTGGGTCCGGCCCGTCTCCAGGTGGATGTCGAGCAGGCTGGCGTGTCGAAAGGCCTCGAGAACCTCGTAGTGCGTGACCGACGGCTTGCCGCTCTTCATCACCGCGAACTTGTAGTCGTGGCCGGGGTGGCGCCCGATGGGCGCGTCGACGGTGCCGACGACGGGGTCGGGCAGCCCCTGCACGAGCGCGTGGTACGTCTTGTCGACCGTGCGGCTGCGGAACGCCTGCTTGAGCCGGGAGTATGCGTACTCGCTCTTCGCCACGACCATGAGTCCCGACGTGCCGACGTCGAGTCGGCTCACGATGCCCTGGCGCTCGGGGGCCCCGGAGGTCGAGATGCGGTAGCCGGCAGCCGCGAGCCCGGACACGACGTCGGGGCCGCTCCACCCCACGCTCGGGTGCGCTGCGACGCCGACGGGCTTGTCGACGACGACGATGTCGTCGTCGTCGTGGACGATGGACATGCCGGGCACGGGCTGGGCGATGATCTGCAGGCTCGGGCTCTCCTCGGGGCGGGGCAGCGACACCTCGAGCATCGAGCCGGCGGAGAGCCGCTCGGACTTGACGACGGACTTGCCGTCGAGCACGACGTGGCCGTCGGCGGCCAGGTCGGCGGCCTTGGTGCGCGAGACCCCGAAGAGCCGCGCGACACCGGCGTCGACGCGCTCGCCCTCGAGGCCGTCGGGCACGAGCACGGTGCGCACGTCAGGCATGCTCGCCTCCAGGGCGGCGCACCTCGTGCGTCTCGGGCGCGCCGGGCGCCTCGTCGTTCGCTCGCGTCATGTCGCTCTCGCCGTTCCCGGTGGTCTCGCCGGTGGTTTCGTGGTTGGTCTCGTGGGTGGCTTCGTCGGTCTCGTCGGTGGTGTCGCCGGCGGCCTCATGGGTGTCCACGGCGGCGTGGCTGCCCGCCGTGGGCGCTGCGACGCCGCGGCTGTGGTCGCGACGGCCGTCGACCCCGATCCCCAGCAACGCGAGGATGATGATGAGCCCGGCCGCCGAGACGATCCAGATGTCAGCCACGTTGCCGATGAACCAGCGGTTGTAGTCGATGAAGTCGACCACGTGCCCCTGGCCCCCACCCGGCGGTCGGACGAACCTGTCGGTGAGGTTGCCGATCGCGGCACCGAGCAGCAGACCGAGCGCGACCGCCCAGGCTCGGGACCCCAGCTGGCGCGCCACGACGATGATCGCGACGAGAACCGCGAGCGCGATTCCCGTCATGACCCACGTGTTGCTCGCACCGAGCGACAGGGCGGCCCCGGGGTTGCCGATGAGCTTGAAGCGGATGAGCTCCCCGACGAAGGGTCGCGGCTCACCGTTGGCGAGCACGTCGAGGGCGACGATCTTGCTCAGCTGGTCGGTGAGGTAGGCCAGGACCGCGACGACACCGAGGAGAACGAACAGGCGCTTGCGCCGGTCAGGCCTCGGGCGATTCTCCTCGGCGGTCCTCGAGCTCACGGTCCCGGTGGTCGTAGCGGTCGTATCGGTCGTAGGGGTGGACACGCCGTCGACCCCCGCTCGGGGGGTCGACGTGGCGTGGTCGGGCGTCAGTGGCGGTCCTGCTTCTCCTGGCATGTCATGCACAGGGTCGCACGAGGACGGGCCTGAAGTCGAAGCTTGCCGATCGGGTTGCCACAGTTCTCGCAGATGCCGTACGTCCCGGCATCCAGCTGCTCGAGCGCGTGCTCGGCCTGACGCAGGCTCGCGCGGGCGTTGGCGGCCACCGAGATCTCGTGCTCGCGCTCGGCGGTCTTGGCGCCCGCGTCAGCCTGGTCGTCGCCCGAGCCGTCGCCCGAGGCGCGCAGCAGGTCGTCGAGCTCGTCCTCGGCCAGCTTGAGCTCGACCCGGTGCTGCTCGATCTCCTCGAGGAGGACGCCGCGGACCTCGCCGATCTCCTCCACGCTCCACGGGCTCTCGTCGTCCTTGACCCGGAGCTGCCCGGCGATCTTGGTGGCACTGGCTCTGGTCGTGCTTGCCGCGGCCTTCTTCGTCGCCGCGCGGGGTCCTGCAGTGGAGCTCGTCGTCACAGCTGCCTTCTTGGTTCGTGGCGCAGGCGCCTTGGCCGCGGACTTCGCGCTCGCGGCGCCTGCTCGGGTGGTGGAGGTCGTCTTCTTCGTCGCCGGCGCCTTCGTCGCCGGCGTCGCCTTCTTCGTCGCCGGCGTCGCCTTCTTGGCAGGCGTCGCCTTCTTCGTCGCCGGCGTCGCCTTCTTGGCAGGCGTCGCCTTCTTCGTCGCCGGTGTCACCTGCTTGGCGGGCGAGGGCTTCTTGACGGGTGCGGCCTGGGTCGAGGACGACACCTTCTTCGCCGGTGCGGCCTTTTGGGCGGTTGACGTCTTCGTCGTCGGACTCGCTGTCTTCGCCGGCGACGCCTTCTTCGTGGTTGTGGCCTTCGTGGTTGTGGCCTTCGTCGTCGTCTTCTTCGCGGGAGACGCCTTCTTCGCCGGTGCGGTCTTCGTCGCCGACGTCGTCCTCGCGGGTGACCGCTGGGCCGCGGCTGTCGCCGCTGCCGTCTTCTTCGCCGCCATCAGACCCTCCGTCGTTCATGCCGTCGACGCTGACAAGTGGGGCTGACAATAAGCCCCGCACGAGTCGCGCACAAACGCGAAACGCTCACGCGGACGAAGTGTTCCTCACCCAGGGACGACGCAGGCCGTCCGGGAGCGTTCCCGGACGGCCTGCATACGTCTGATCGAGGCGGGTTCAGCCCTGGTGGCCGTCTCCGACTTGGGCGTGCGCCGGCTCCTGAGCGCTGGAGTCGAGGTCGTGCAGCTGTCCCTCGATGTACGACTTGAGGTTCGAGCGGTAGTTCTTCTCGAACCCGCGCAGCTCGGCGATCTTGCGATCGAGCAGACCCTTCTGCTTGTCGAGCTCCTCGAGAACGGCGGCCTTCTTCTGCTGGGCCTCCGCGACCATACCGGTGGCGCGCTCGCGTGCCTCGGTGAGCATCTCGTCGCGCTTGTGGGTGGCCTCGCTCAGCATCTGGTCGCGCTGCGAGGTCGCCTCGGCGATCATCTGGTCGCGCTGGGCGGCTGCCGCGGCCGAGATCTGCTCCGCCTGCTGGGACGCCTCGTCGTGGCGGCTCTGACCGACGCTGATCAGCTCGTCGTGACGGGCCTGGGCCGCAGCGATCATCTCGCGGTGGCGGCCCTCTGCCTCGGAGATGAGCTCATCGCGCCGCGTCTCGCCAGCAGCCACGTGCTCGTCGTGGAGCCGTTGCGCGAGGGCGATGACCCCGGCAGCGTCGAGGTTGCCCGTCGCGGCGGCGGGGGCTGCTGCCGCTGCGACACCAGCTGTACCGGGCGCCGGTGCACCCTTGGCGGCCTCGTCACGAAGGCGTGCCGCCTCAGCGGCGGCCGCATCTGCGTCGGCCTGCGCCTTCGCGGCACGCTCCTCGGCGGCGCGGGCATTCTCCTGGGCCTTGGTGAGATTGGCCTCGGCATCGGCCACCTGTGAGTTGAGGCCATTGAGCTTGGCCTGGGCGTCGTCCAGGCTCTGCGAGTCCACCGCGGACTTGGCCGCGGCCTCGGCGCGGTCGGCCTCGGCCTTCGCGCGCTCGATGCGCTCCTTGGCGGCACGCTCGGCGTTCTCGGCGTCGGCCTTGGCCTTGGCAGCGCGATCCGCCGCGGCCTTGAAC
>NZ_JBFULD010000169.1:0-9097 GCF_056400505.1 Terrabacter sp. P5_B1 | reverse complement strand
CGCCGACACCGCCGCGTTCTGCGAGTCCTACGACGTGGCGCCCGAGGCGTCGGCCAACTGCGTCGTCGTCGAAGCGCGCCGCAGCGAGGAGACGACACTCGCGGCCGTCATGGTGCTCGCGACGGACCGGGCCGACATCAATCGTGTCGTGCGCAAGCACCTCGGCGCGCGCAAGATCTCTTTCGCCGACCAGGTGAAGGCACAGGAGCTGACCGGGATGCAGCAGGGTGGGATCACGCCCGTGGGGCTGCCCCTGGACTGGCCGGTGCTCGTCGACGAGGCTGTGGCCGCGGCAGGTCCGGTCGTCGTCGGCGCAGGGGTGCGCGGGGCCAAGCTGCTCCTCGACGGTGCCGCCCTTGCGGCCTTGCCGACGGCCCAGGTCATCGCCCTCGCCGTGCGCTGACGGTGCGCTGACGGTGCGCTGACGGTGCGCCGACGGTGCGCTGACGCGACGGTCGGTCAGCCGGCGACGTCCCAGAGCATCTGCGCCCGTTCGGTCGGCGTGGTGCCGCCCCAGATGCCGAAGGTCTCGGGGACCCTCAGGGCGTGGTCGAGACACCGTTGCTGGACGGGGCAGGCACCGCACACCCTGCGGGCCGCCTCGGTCTGCTCGCGGCGCTCGCGCTGGTCGAGCTCCTGGTCGTCGGCGAAGAACTGCTCGACGGCCTTGGTGCGGCAGCGGCCCTGCTCCTGCCACTCGTACGAGGAGTAGGTGGGGCGCGGAAGGCGGGTGATCGTCATGGCTTCCTCCGTCGGGTCCGGTTCTTCGATCTGATGCAGAACCTACGCATAACTGATGCGTTGCACAAGAGACTTGCATAAGTTTATGATCCACTGGGCCTGATCGGCGCCGGGCCGGGCCAGGATGGGAATCGCAGACCGCTCCGCCCTTCCGGGCGACCAACGTGAAGGGTGAGGATCGAGATGAACGCGCACCCGGCAGGCTCGCGGGGGCCCGGCGCGCCGGACCCCGTCGACCCCGACCTGGGGGAGCGCGCGGCCGAGCTGGGCTGGTCGGTCGGAGTCGTGGCCGAGCGTCTCGGGATCGCGGCCCCGACCCTGCGCTCTTGGGACCGGCGCCACGGGGTCGGGCCGAGCGTGCGCACCAGCGGCAACCATCGCCGTTACACGGAGCTCGACATCCGCCGCGTGGAGCTGATGTCCCGGCTCACGGCGCAGGGCGTGCCGGCCCGGAGCGCCGCTGACTCGGTGCTCGCCATGGGTGTGGACCTGGGTGCCGTGGGCGCCTCGGGTGGCGACGTGCCGGTGACCGAGCCTGCAGACGAGAGCCCGCCCGAGCACGACGCCACTGACCTCGTCGAGGCTGTCGTCGCTGCCGCGAGTGCCCTCGACGCCCGCACCCTGTCGCAGCTCCTCCGACGGGTCCTTCGTCGTCGGGACGCCGGCCGGGCCTGGGTCGAGGTCTTCGCGCCGGCCCTGCGGCGGGTGGGTGACCTCTGGCAGGAGGGCAGGGTGGGCGTGCAGGCCGAGCACCTGACGAGCGAGCTGATCCAGTCCGAGCTCCGCGCGGTCGTTCGCGACCACCGGCTCCGGGTCGCGGGGCTGCCGGTCGTGCTCGCCGGTGCCGACGACGAGCTGCACCACCTGCCCCTCATCGCCCTCGAGGCCGAGCTCGCGCGCAACGGCGTGGCAAGCCTCTTTCTCGGCCCCCGCGTGCCGGCGGAAGCCCTCGTCTCGGCGCTGCGTCAGTCCCGGCCGCGTGCGGTGTTCCTCTGGGCCTCGCTGCCGCGCGCGCGGGACGAACCGTTCTGGCACCAGCTCGAGGACCTGGACTGGCCCCTCGAGGTCGTCATCGGGGGTCCGGGCTGGGCCGGCGAGGTCGCGGCGCCCCCCGGGCCCGTGGTCGTGAGGCGGGTCGAGGACTTCGGCTCAGCAGTGCGCGCGTTGGTCCCGACTCCGGCGGGTTGAGGCACTGGGCGAGAAATCGCAACTTCTTGAGGTCGGATGCAAGAGTTTGCAGTCCAGGTCTGGCGCGGTGTCCGATATGGGCGCTAGGTTCTCCCCGGTGGTCGAGCGTCCAGTCGCGGGCGTGAGCGGCCCCGCCCACAAAGGAGTGCGCATGCGCCGTCGCCCGGCCCTGTCCGTCGCCAGCATCTCGGCCCTCGTCATGGCCGGACTCGCCGTCCCGGTGGCGGGGGCGCCGACAGCCCGAGCCGACGCCCCGCGCACGGCCACCCTCGTCGGCACCCTGCAGGACGAGCTCGGCTGCAGCGGTGACTGGCAGCCCGACTGCACGAAGACCGACCTCGCGCTCGTGCCCGGCACGAGCACGTATGCCGCCGAGTTCCGGGTGCCCGCTGGCAGCTACGAGCTCAAGGTCGCGATCAACCACGCGTGGGGCGAGAGCTACGGCCAGGGCAGTGGCAACGTGCCGCTCGTGCTGGCGGCCCCGGCCACCGTGCGCTTCACCTACGACGACACCACGCACGCCGTCGGTGTCGCACCCACCGACCTCCCCGGTGCTGCCACCAACGCCGACTCGAAGCTCGCGGCCCCGTCGCTGCGCAACCTCGCGACGAAAGAGCGCTTCTACTTCGTCATGGCCGACCGTTTCGCCAACGGCGACACGACCAACGACAGCGGCGGCCTCACGGGAGGACCCCTCTCCACCGGCTTCGACCCCACCAACGAGGGCTTCTACCACGGCGGTGACCTCAAGGGCCTGACGAGCAAGCTCGACTACATCAAGGGTCTCGGCACGACCGCCATCTGGCTCACCCCGTCGTTCAAGAACCGCGCCGTCCAGGGGAGCGGGTCCGACGCGAGCGCCGGCTACCACGGCTACTGGATCACCGACTTCACAAAGGTCGACCCCCACCTCGGCACGAACGCCGACATGAAGACGCTCATCTCGGCCGCGCACGCCAAGGGGATGAAGGTCTACTTCGACATCATCACCAACCACACGGCCGATGTCATCTCCTACGACGGCGGCACGTACACCTACGTCCCGAWGGCGACGAAGCCCTACAAGGACGCCCAGGGCAACGCCTTCGACGACGCCGCCGTCGCCGGCAAGCCGGCCTGCACGGGCGGCGCCACCGCACCCAGCTGCTTCCCGGCGATGTCCCCGGCCACCTCGTTCCCGTACGTGCCGAAGGTCGCCGACGCCGACACGGACCTCAAGGTCCCAGCCTGGCTCAACGACACGACGCTCTACCACAACCGCGGCGACTCGACGTATGCCGGCGAGTCCGCCACGTATGGCGACTTCTCCGGTCTCGACGACCTCTTCACCGAGAACCCCAAGGTCGTCTCGGGCATGGCGGACATCTACAAGTCGTGGGTGGACTTCGGGGTCGACGGCTTCCGCATCGACACCGTCAAGCACGTGAACATGCAGTTCTGGCAGTCCTTCTCGCCGGCGGTCCTCGACCACGCGAAGGCGACCGGCAAGAACAACTTCTTCATGTTCGGCGAGGTCTACGACGGCAACCCGGCATACACGAGCCAGTTCACGACGAAGGGCGCGCTGCCTGCGACCCTCGACTTCGGCTTCCAGGGCGCGGCGCTGGGCTTCGCACAGGGCAAGGCGACCACCGGCATCCGCGACCTCTTCGCCGGCGACGACTACTACACCGACACGGACTCCAACGCCTACGAGCTGCCGACCTTCCTCGGCAACCACGACATGGGTCGGGTCGGTGCCATGCTCCTCGCCGGGGGCTCCACCGGTGACGACCTGCTCGCCCGGGACCGGCTCGCGACGTCCCTGATGTTCCTGACCCGCGGCCAGCCGGTCGTCTACTACGGCGACGAGCAGGGCTTCACCGGCCCGAAGAGCGACTTCGGCGACAAGCGCGCCCGCCAGGACATGTTCGCCACGAAGACGCCGATCTACCAGGACGACGTCATCGTCGGGAGCAACCAGCCCGCCGGCACGGCCGCTCACTACGACACGTCGGCCCCGCTCTACCGCGAGATCAAGGGGCTCTCCGCGCTGCGGGCGGCCAACCCGGCGCTCGCCGACGGCGCCCAGGTGCACCGTTACGCCTCCGATGCGGCCGGCATCTACGCGATCAGCCGCATCGACAAGACGGCCAGGCGCGAGTACGTCGTCGTCGCCAACAACGCGACGACGGCCAAGACCGCGACCTTCTCCACGTATTCGGCGGGCTCGAAGCTCGTGCCCCTGCTCGGTGCCACCGCCGACCTCCGTGCGGCAGCGGACGGTCGCGTGACCGTGACCGTCCCGCCGCTGTCGGTGGAGGTCTACCGCGCGAACGGGACCATGGCACAGCCGAAGTCGGCTCCGGCCATCTACCCGACGTCACCGAGCGCAGGCGGCGTCGTGGGTGGCCGTGCCGAGATCGGCGCAGCCCTGCCCGGCAACACGTTCGCCGAGGTCACCTTCCTCCAGCGTCCGGTCGGCACGTCCACCTGGACGCCGATCGGCACCGATGACAACGCCCCGTACCGCGTCTTCCACGACGTGTCCGGTCTCGCCAAGGGAACCCTGGTCGAGTACCGCATGGTCGCCAAGGACCTCGCCGGCCATGTCTCGGCGACGTCCACCTACGGCATCGTCGGCGAGCCGACGACGGCCGGGGGCAGCGGGAGCGGTGGCGGGGTCGGTCCGGTCACCCAGCCCGACAACGTCAGTGTCCCGGGCAGCCACAACTCGGAGATGGGCTGCCCCGGTGACTGGCAGCCGGACTGCGCCCAGGCGCAGCTGGCCCTCGACCCCAAGGACGACATCTGGAAGGGCCGGTCCGACTCGATCCCTGCCGGCGACTACGAGTACAAGGCCGCCATCAACAAGTCATGGGACGAGAACTACGGCGTGGGTGGCGTCAAGGGCGCGGGCAACATCGCCTACACCGCGCCCGGCGGCAAGCCCGTCAACTTCTACTACGACCACCGCACGCACTGGGTCACGAGCGACGCCCAGGGCCCGATCATCACGGCGGCCGGCAGCTTCCAGGGCAGGCTCGGCTGCCCCGGTGACTGGGCACCGGACTGCATGCGCTCGTGGCTGCAGGACCCCGACGGTGACGGCACCTACACCTTCACCACCGACCAGATCCCGGCCGGCAACTACGAGTTCAAGGTGGCCCACGGTCTGGGCTGGGACGAGAACTACGGAGCCGGGGGTGCGCCGGGGGGCGCCAACATCGCCTTCTCGGTGCCGTCCGACGGCGTCCTGACGACGATCTCGTACGTCCTGTCGACGCACGCGATCTCGGTCAAGACGTCCCGGCCGGGGGCTGCTCCCGACCTGACGAAGGCCAAGGCGTACGTCGTCGGTCCAGACCTCGTCGCCTGGCCCGCCTCGGCCCTGCCGGCCGGCGCCGACCCCGCGACCCTGGGCTGGCGCCTGCACTGGTCGGCCGACGGTGGCCTCGGCGTCGACGCCGAGGCCGTGACCGGCGGCTCCGTCGCAGGTCTGACCCGCGACCCGGCGGGACTGCCGGCCTCGCTCGTGGCAGCCCACCCCGAGCTCAAGGGCTACGTCGCCCTTCGCCTCGACAAGGCGACGGCGCGGAAGCTGCCCGAGATCCTCAAGGGCCAGGTCGCCGTCGCGATGTACGACTCCACCGGCTCGCTCCTCGACGCGACGGGCGCCCAAACGGCCATCGCCCTCGACGCGCTCTACGCGTCGTCGGCACGTCGTGGGGACTACGGTGTCAGCGTCTCCGGAGGGCGGGTCGGCTTCCGACTGTGGGCGCCGACCGCTCAGGACGTCACGCTCCTGACCTGGCCGGCCGGTTCGGCCGACCAGCCGGTGGCGACGGCCCGGCGCACGCCCATGAGCCGTGCGGACGACGGGTCGTGGTCCGCCTCCCTCGGCCAGGAGGGCCGCAACGCCCGCTACCTCTACGAGGTGAAGGTGTGGGCCCCGAGCACCCAGAAGGTGGAGACCAACGACGTCACCGACCCCAGCTCCGTGGCGCTCACGGTCGACTCCACGCGTTCGGTGGCCGTCGACCTGCACGACCCGGCCTTCATGCCCACGGCGTGGCGCGCGACGCCCTCGCCGAAGCTCGCCCAGGACGTCGACTCGACGATCTACGAGCTGCACGTGCGCGACTACTCGATGAGTGACACCAAGGTGCCGGCCGCCCTGCGTGGCACGTACCTCGCGTTCGCCGAGAACGGCGACGGCCGCGCCCACCTCAAGGCGCTCGCCAAGGCGGGTCTCAACACGGTCCACCTCCTGCCCACCTTCGACATCGCCTCCATCGAGGAGGACAAGGCCAAGCAGCAGACGCCGCAGTGCGGCCTCGCCTCCTACGCGCCCGACAGCGACCAGCAGCAGAAGTGTGTCACCGCCGTGGCCGGCAAGGACGCGTTCAACTGGGGCTACGACCCCTACCACTGGAACGTACCGGACGGGTCGTACGCGTCGTCGACGCAGGCAGCCGACGGCGGCGCCCGTGTCGCGGAGTTCCGCACCATGGTGGGTGCGCTGCACCAGGACGGGCTGCGGGTCGTGCTGGACCWGGTCTTCAACCACACCCCCGCCTCCGGCCAGGCGGACACCTCGGTGCTCGACAAGGTGGTTCCGGGCTACTACCAGCGCCTCAACGCCACCGGTGCGGTCGAGACCTCGACGTGCTGCCAGAACGTCGCGACGGAGCACGCGATGGCCGAGAAGATGATGGTGGACTCTGTCGTCTCGTGGGCGCGCAACTACCACGTCGACGGCTTCCGCTTCGACCTCATGGGGCACGCCAGCAGGGAGAACCTGCTCGCGGTCCGCTCGGCCCTCAACGCCCTGACGCTGCAGAAGGACGGCGTGGACGGCAAGTCGATGTACGTCTATGGCGAGGGCTGGAACTTCGGCGAGGTGGCCGACAACAAGCTCTTCTTCCAGGCGACGCAGGGGCAGCTCGGCGGCACGGGCATCGGCACCTTCTCCGACCGTCTGCGTGACGGTGTGCGCGGCGGCGGCCCGTTCGACGAGGACCCGCGTCGCCAGGGCTTCGGCTCGGGCGAGGCCACCGACCCCAACGGGGCGCCGATCAACGCCGACGCCGCCACCCGGCTGGGCAGCGACACCGACCTCGTCCAGCTCGGGCTGGCCGGCAACCTCAAGTCGTTCACCTTCCGCAGCCAGAAGAGCGGGACCGTCGTCAAGGGGACCCAGGTCGACTACAACGGCTCGCCCGCGGGTTACGCCGACCAGCCGGACGAGGTCGTCAGCTACGTCGACGCCCACGACAACGAGACGCTCTTCGACTCGCTGACGTACAAGCTGCCGGTCGCCACCTCGATGCAGGACCGGGTGCGGATGAACACCCTGTCGCTCGCGACGACCGCCCTCGCGCAGACGCCGTCGTTCTGGCATGCCGGCGCCGACCTGCTGCGCAGCAAGTCGTTCAACCGCGACTCCTACGACAGCGGCGACTGGTTCAACCGGCTCGACTGGACGGGTGCCGACAACGGCTTCGGCCACGGCCTGCCGCCCGAGGCGCAGAACTCGGCCAAGTGGCCCTTCATGAAGCCGCTGCTCGCCGACTCGGCGCTCAAGCCCGCCGCTGCCGACGTGCGCAGCGCCGACGCGATGGCGCAGGATCTGCTGCGACTTCGCTTCAGCACCAAGCTGTTCCGTCTGGGGAGTGCCGATGCCATCAACGCCAAGGTGTCCTTCCCGGTGTCCGGCACCGCCGAGGCGAAGCAGGGCGTCATCGTGATGCGGATCGACGACGCGTTGGGCGCGGACGCCGACCCGGCCCTGCGCGGGGCGATCGTCGTCTTCAACGCGACGCCGAGCGCCGTGAGCCAGCAGGTGCCGGGGATCACCGGCTCGGTGCAGCTGAGCAAGGTGCAGGCCAACGGTGCTGACAGCGTCGTCAAGCACGCGGCATACGACAGCGGCACCGGCTCGTTCTCGGTGCCGGCTCGCACGGTCGCGGTCTTCGTCCAGCCGAACTGACGTCCCGACGACGGGCCACTCACGAGCCCTCGGGGTCCCGGTCTCCGGGGGCCGAGGGCTCGTGCCGTGCGTCCCCACGTGCGAAAGGGACTGTTGACCTCGGCCCCAGACGCGGGACCCAGCTGTTGCGAGCCCGGCCCGCGGCATACGTTGGTCCGGTGACGACACGTGAGACGAACGACATGACCTACCGCCAGCTCGGCGACAGCGGACTCACCGTCTCGACGGTCGGCCTGGGCTGCAACAACTTCGGGCGACGCCTCGACCAGGAGGGCACCACCGCCGTCGTGAACGCTGCGATCGACGCAGGCGTGACGCTCTTCGACACCGCTGACATCTACGGCCTCGGTGCGAGTGAAGAGCTGCTGGGTGCGGCTCTGGGCAAGCAGCGGGAGAACGTCGTGGTGGCAACGAAGTTCGGCATGGACATGCAGGGTGCCAACGGGCCCGACTGGGGCGTGCGGGGCTCACGACGCTACGTGCGAACGGCGGTGGAGGCCAGCCTGCGGCGTCTCGGCACGGACTGGATCGACCTCTACCAGCTGCACCGTCCCGACCCGCACACGCCGATCGGCGAGACCCTCGCCGCCCTCGACGAGCTCGTGCGTGAGGGCAAGGTGCGCTACATCGGCAGCAGCAACCTCACCGGTTGGCAGGTCGTCGACGCCGACTGGACCGCCCGTGCTGCCGGCACCGAACGCTTCGTCTCGGCGCAGAACGAGTACTCCCTCCTCGAGCGCGACGTCGAGGACGAGCTGGTGCCGGCCTGCGAGCACGTGGGCGTCGGGCTCCTGCCCTTCTTCCCCCTCGCGTCGGGCCTGCTGACCGGGAAGTACCGGCGCGGCGAGGCGGCGCCCCAGGGGACCCGCCTCGCATCGATGGGTGAGCGCCTCGACTCGGCGGACTGGGACACGATCGAACGTCTCGAGGGGTATGCCGCGGAGCGCGGTCTGCGCCTCATCGACGTGGCCATCGGCGGGCTCGCCGCCCAGCCTGCGGTGGCCTCGGTCATCGCGGGGGCGACCCGGCCCGAGCAGGTGCGCGACAACGTGCTTGCCGGGTCGTGGCAGCCGACCGTCTCGGACCTCGCAGCCCTCGACGAGATCACGATCCCGGCGTCCTAGCGCCCGAACCGGGCTCGCTCACTCGACGACGACAGGGTCGTCGGGGCGCGGGCGGGCGCGCACCGACTCGCTC
>NZ_JBFULD010000168.1:0-9143 GCF_056400505.1 Terrabacter sp. P5_B1 | reverse complement strand
CACGCAGGCGTGGATGCCCGGCCGACGAGGCGTGCCGTGCGCTGGGCGGCGAGGCGCGCTGTGCTCTGGCCGGCGCGGCGCGCCATGCGGCTCCGGTCGTTCTCCCACTCCGCCTGAGTCCCGGCCACCGGTGCTCCCGGGCAGTGCCAGCGACGCCCGTCAGCCCGCCGACCGCCAGGGCCACGAGCGCCCCGACCGTCACGAGCCGGACCGGCGCGACGAGGGCCCAGAACGCCACGACCGGCCAAGCCAGCACCACGGGCACGAGCAGGCGGAGGTCGATCCGGGACCGGGACCGCGGTCTGACCCGACGCACCGTCTCTCGACCGGTGAGCACGACGAGGGACGGTCCGCGCGGCCTCTGCTCGCGCTCCCTCCGCGGCTGCGACGACGGCGGGGTCACAGCGTCACCTTGGGGCGCAACTGCGCGAGGAGCTTGTCGCCGATGCCGCTCACCTCCCCGAGCTCGTCGACCGAGGTGAACCGGCCGTGCCCGGTGCGCCAGTCCATGATCCGTTGCGCGAGCACCGGCCCGACGCCGGGAAGCGAGTCCAGGGCCGCGACATCGGCGGAGTTGAGGCTCACCGGTGCACCCGAACCAGACGGGGATCCTCCCCCGCCCCCGGAACCCGGGGGTCCGGGCACGCCACTGCCGGACACCGGAACCTCGCCCGGCCTCGGCACTCGGATCTGCTCGCCGTCGATGACGAGTCGCGCGAGGTTGAGGGCAGCGAGGTCCGCCCCCGGCGCTGCGCCCCCGGCGGCCGCGATCGCATCGGCCAGCCGGGCTCCTGGCCGCAGGCGGACCAGGCCGGGTCGCACCACCTGCCCGACGACGTGCACGACCAGCTCCGCGCCTGCTGGTGGCACGACGGGAACCGAGCCGGAGATCGCGCCGGAACGGCCCGTCGCCGTGGTCACTCCGCCCGGGACGGCAGCGGTGGTGGCCAAGCCGCCGACGACCTGGACGGACCGCGACGAGCCGGGTGCGACGTCCGGCACCGACGTCGACCGCTCGGCCCACAGCACGCGCAGCACGAAGACGCACCCGACGGCCAGCACGAGTGCGAGCAGCGACACGACGGCCGCGCTGCTGATCGCGCGACGGCCCGTGCGCAGCTCGTCAGGTACCGTGAGCAGGCCCGGTCGGCGGGCGCGGCGCAGGTCCGCGTCGAGTCGCGTGACCTCGTCGTCCTCGGTCGCCCGGGACGACAGTCGCCGCACGGCCGACGCGACGCGCCCCGCTCCGGGCGCCTGAGGAACCCAGCCGCCCTCGGCCTCGGCCGCCGGAGCCGGACCCTCGGCGCCCACCCCTCCTGGTGCACCCACCGCGGAGCTGGATCCGAGGACCCGGGCGACCCGCTCGAGGTCAGGCGGTCTCTGGGCGGATCGGAACGGCATACCCCGACGGTAGGAAGCCGGGCGCCCGCGAGACGGTGTCCGGGCACCCGCTGGGGACAACACGCCCCGCGGCCGGAGGGGTGTGGACGGTCACAGCACGAGACGGCCCGCGCGTCGATGCACTCCCCCGCGCCCGACTGGTCCAGACTGCTCCAATGGCTCGGCACATCATGACTCTCACCTGCGACGACCGACCCGGCATCGTTGCGGCAGTGTCCGCGGCGCTGCTGGCGGTCTCGGCGAACATCGTCGAGAACCAGCAGTACTCCGACGAGGACACCGACCTCTTCTTCATGCGCACCGTCTTCGACGCCGAGCCGCACGAGGTCGACCAGGTCCTCGGACACATCCGCGACAGCCCGGCCATCGCGCACCACCACCTCGCGGCCCGGCCCGAGGACGAGCACTGCCGCACGGTCATCCTCGTCAGCAAGTTCGACCACTGCCTGCTCGACCTGCTCTACCGCTGGAATTCCGGCGACCTGCCCATCGACATCGTCGGCGTCGTCAGCAACCACGAGGACTGCCGTGGTCTCGTCGAGTACTACGGCCTCCCCTTCACCGTCATCCCCGTGACGAAGGAGACGAAGGCCGACGCCGAGGCCGAGCTGCTGCGCATCGTGGAGTCCGAGGACGTCGGCCTCGTCGTCCTGGCCCGCTACATGCAGATCCTCAGTGACGGACTGTGCCGTGCCCTCGAGGGTCGCGCCATCAACATCCACCACTCGTTCCTGCCGGGCTTCAAGGGCGCCAAGCCCTACCACCAGGCACACGACCGTGGCGTGAAGCTCATCGGGGCGTCAGCGCATTACGTCACAGCCGACCTCGATGAGGGCCCGATCATCGAGCAGGACGTCGTCCGCGTCACCCACGCGGAGTCCCCCGAGCGCCTCGTCGCGGTCGGACGCGACGTCGAGCGTCGCGTCCTGTCGCGCGCGGTGCGCGACCACGCCGAGTCGCGCATCTTCCTCTCGGGCCGCCGCACGATCGTCTTCTGACGCGTCCCCGCTCTGCCTTTCGGCCACCTCGCGAACAACACATGGCCGACTCATAGCAACGTCCATCACATCTTCCAGCCCGCACGCCTACGTCACCCTGACGGTGGCGAACGGAACGTACGACGGAGACGGTGGCAGACGGCTGGAGCACGACGGGCGGAGCGACGGCGCAGCCGGTGACTGATCGGCATCGCGGTGGCCGCCCTGCTCGTCGCGGGCGCCGGCGGCGCCGACGCGGTCACCCACCGCTCCGCGAGCGCGCAGACGCAGCCACGCACCTCACCGTCGCGCGTGGCACGGTGCAGCAGACGGTCTCTCGGCGAGCGGCACCATCGCGCCGGCGACCGAGGCCGACCTGTCGTTCCAGTCGGCCGGCACCGTCAACAGCGCGGCCCCGGTGGCGGCGGGTTCGGTGGACGGGGCGGCGCCGGCGGTACCGGTCGAGCTGCAGCGGGTGGACGTCCAGGAGGGTGATGCCCGGCCGACCTCTCGACCACCCGGGTCCGGCTCGTCGATCGGTAGCGTGCAGGCATGAGCGAGTCGAGGTTCGTCGTCGGGCAGGAGCACTTCGGACGGCTGACCCGAACCGCGGAAGAGAACGACGCGGCCGTGACGGCCGCGAGGGCAGAGCTCACGTCCGCCGTAGAAGCCCCGCCGGGCGAGGCTGCGGGCGGCGCCGTGCTCGATGCCGCCGTCGACCTCGCCGAGGCCCTGACGATCGCCGGGCGGGAGCACGAGGCGGTCGCGCTGGTCGGTCCGGCCGCGCGGGTCGCCAGGAAGACCGGCCGCAGCGAGACGCTCCGCTGGGCCCTGCTCGTGCTCGCGACGGCCGAGCACTACGCCGGCGCCGAGGCCCAGGCCGAGGAGCACTTCCGTGAGGGGCTCGCCCTCGCCCGCGCCTCGGGGGACCGGGTCGTCGAGCACCACACGTTGCACCACGTCGGCCGGTTCCTCGTCGACACGGCCCGCACCCGCGAGGCGGTCGAGTGCTTCACCCTCTGCCTCGCGATTCGCGAGGAGCTCGGCGAGCCCGCCGCAGAGTCCACACGGAGGGCTCTGGCCGCCCTGAGCGCAGCCGGGTGAACCACGGGTGGACCGCAGTCCGCGCTCACGGTCGCTGGACCTGACCCGACCAGGCCTCAGGGCAGCCGTCGCTGGCGCCACCAGCCGACGACGTTGTTCCTGTGCCGTGCGAGCACGAGCAGCCCGATCGTCATGAGCCACAGGCCGGTCCACACGTCGCCGGGGGCGTGTCCCGTCCAGATGAGGACCGCGACGACGACCATGGCCAACGCCCCGAAGATCGAGCCGGCAGCGACCCAACGCGTGAGCAGCACCGCGACGGCGAAGACCACGACGACGACGAGTGCGAACCACGGGTGCACCCCGAGGATCGCTCCGAGAGTGGTCGCGACCCCCTTTCCGCCGCGCCCCTTGAGGAAGGGCGACCAGATGTGTCCGAGCACCGCCGCGATGCCTACCGCGTATGCCGCGTGCGCACCGAAGAGGTGACCCGCGACGAGCGTCGGGACGAGGCCCTTGAGGACGTCGAGCACGCCGACGACGACGCCCCACCTGCGCCCGAGGACCCGGCCGGCGTTGGTCGCTCCGGGGTTGCCCGACCCTGACGACGTCAGGTCCTTGCCGAGCAGCCGTGCGATCATCGTCGCCGGGTTGAGCGAGCCGACGAGGAAGGCTGCGAGCACTCCTCCCGCCCAGGCGAGCACGGTACCGGCGCTCACGACCCGGCGACCTCGCCCGGTGACGGCGAGGCGGGCAACGGCTCGCCGGGGCGCGGCGACACGGCGATGGCGACGGTGCCGGGACCGACGTGCGCACCCACCACGGCCCCGAGCTCGACGACGAGAACCTTGGGCGAGCCCGGCACCAGGGCGTGCAGCTCGCCCGCGATCTGCTCTGCGCGAGCCGGTGCGTCGAGATGGTGGACCGCGATGTCCACGACGTGGCCCCCCTTCGTGACCTGGTCGAGGACCATCGCCTCGATGCGCGCGACGGCTCGCGACGACGTGCGGACCTTCTCGACCGGCACGATGCGTCCGCCGCGGACGGCGAGGATCGGCTTGATCGCGAGAGCCGACCCGAGCAGCGCCGAGGCGGCGCCGATGCGTCCGCCCCGGCGCAGGTGCTCGAGGGTGTCGACGTAGAACAGGACGCCGGAGGGCCCGAGCCGCGAGTGCACGGCCTCCAGGACCTCGGGCACCTCGGCTCCCCCGGAGGCTGCCTCGGCAGCAGCGACCACCGCGAATCCCATTGCCATACCGATGGTTTCGCTGTCGATGACCTCGACCGGAACCGGCGCTTCAGCCGCTGCGAGTCGGGCTGCCTCGACCGTGCCCGACATCTGCGACGACAGGTGGACCGAGACGATGGCCGTCGCGCCCTCATCGGCCAGTCGCTGATACGTCTCGGCGAAGACCTGCGGTGTGGGCCGCGACGTGGTGACGATGGTGTACTCGCGCAGCGCGGTCGCGACCTGGGCCGCCGAGATGTCCCGGCCCTCGACGAAGTCCTGACCTCCGACGACGACGTGGAGCGGGACGACCTCGATGCCGTGGCGCTCGACGACCTCCCTCGGCAGGTAGGACGTYGAGTCGGTGACGATCCGTGTGCTCACGTCGCGCTCCTTCCGTCGCCAGCCGGTCCGGGACTACAGCGGGACGACGTTGACGAGCTTCGGCGCCCGGACGATGACCGTGCGGATGCCACCCTCGGTCGCCGCCCTCACCTTGTCACGGCCGAGTGCGAGCTCGCGCAGGTCGTCCTCGGAGATGCCAGGGCTCACGTCGACCCGGTCGCGGACCTTGCCCTTGATCTGGATGACGCAGGTGACCTGCTCCTGCACGATCTTCGCGGGGTCGCTCACGGGGAACGCGGCATACGCCACCCCGTCGTCGTGACCCAGCCGCTGCCACATCTCCTCGGCGAGGTGGGGGGCAACGGGAGCCAGCATGAGCACCATCGCCTCGACGACCTCGCGCGGGGGGGCGTCGAGCTTCGTCACGGCGTTGTTGAGCTCGATGAGCTTGGCGATGGCCGTGTTGAAGCGGAGCCCCTCGAAGTCCTCGCGCACCCCGGCGATCGTCTGGTGCAGCTGCGTCGTCAGCGCCTGGTCCAGGGTCGCGTCGACAACCCGCACCGCGCCCGTCGCCTCGTCGACGACGTTGCGCCACAGGCGCTGCAGGAAGCGCTGGCTGCCGACGACCGCGCGGATCTCCCACGGCTTGCTCAGCTCGAGGGGACCCATCGACATCTCGTAGACGCGGAAGGTGTCGGCGCCGTACGCGTCGTACATCTCGTCCGGGCTCACGGAGTTCTTCAGCGACTTGCCGATCTTGCCGTACTCCCGGTTGACCGCCTGGCCCTGCCAGGCGAAGGTCGGCTCCTCGCCGTGACCGCCAGGGTGCTCCTCGACCTCGGACGCGGTGACGTACTGACCACGGCTGTCGGTGTAGGCGTACGCCTGGATGTAGCCCTGCGAGAAGTACTTCCGGAAGGGCTCCTCGCTGCCGACGTGGCCGAGGTCGAAGAGGACCTTGTGCCAGAAGCGCGCGTAGAGCAGGTGCAGGACCGCGTGCTCGACGCCGCCCACGTAGAGGTCCACGCCGCCCGGGTCGCGCGTGCCGGCCGGAGCGCCCTCGACCGGGGTGTCGTGACGGCCCAGCCAGTACGCCTCGTTGGCCGGGTCGACGAAGGCGTCGTGGTTCTCCGGGTCGAGGTAGCGCAGGTAGTACCAGCACGAGCCGGCCCAGTTGGGCATCGTGTTCGTCTCGCGGCGGAACTTCCGCAGCCCGCGGCCGTCGCCGAGGTCCTTCTCGACCTCGACCCACTCGGGCACGCGCGAGAGCGGCGGCTCGGGGCTGCTCTGCGCGTCGTCCGGGTCGAACGTCTTGGGGCTGTAGTCCGGCACGTCTGGCAGGGTCAGCGGCAGCTCGTCGTCAGGGACGGCATACGCCACCCCGTCCTCGTCGAACATGATGGGGAACGGCTCGCCCCAGTAGCGCTGGCGGCTGAAGAGCCAGTCGCGGATGCGGTAGCTGATGGTCCCCTCGCCGAGCCCCTCCGCCTCGAGGAAGTCGATGATGCGCGCCTTTGCGTCGGCGACGTGCAGCCCGTCGAGCGAGATGCGCTCGTTGGCGCTGTTGATCGCGACACCGTCGCCGAGGAACGGCTCGTCGTCGGGGTGGCCCTCGGTCGGCTGCACGGTGCGGACGATCGGGATGTCGAACTTCTCGGCGAACTCCCAGTCGCGCGTGTCCTGCCCGGGGACCGCCATGATGGCGCCGGTGCCGTAGCCCATCAGCACGTAGTCGGCGACGAAGACCGGGATTCGCTCTCCCGTCAGGGGATTCGTGGCCCATGAGCCGGTGAAGACGCCGGTCTTGTCCTTGCCCTCGGTCTGGCGCTCGACGTCACCCTTGCGTGACGCTGCGAGCTGGTATGCCGCCATGGCCTCCCCCGGGGTCGTGCTCGCGTCAGCGTCTGATCCCTTCCAGGCATCCTTGGTCCCCTCGGGCCAGCTGCCTTGCGGCACCAGGGAGTCCACGAGCGGGTGCTCGGGCGCGATGACCATGAACGTCGCGCCGAAGATCGTGTCGGGGCGGGTGGTGAAGACGTCGATGCCGTCCTGCTCGCCCGTTCCGGTGGTGACGGGAAAGCTGACGCGCGCACCCTTGGACCGGCCGATCCAGTTGCGCTGCATGAGCTTGACCTTCTCGGGCCAGTCGACGCCGTCGAGATCGTCGGCCAGGCGGTCGGCATACGCCGTGATGCGCATCTTCCACTGGCTGAGGTTGCGACGGAAGACGGGGAAGTTGCCGCGCTCGGAACGGCCCTCGTTGGTGACCTCCTCGTTGGAGAGCACGGTGCCGAGACCCGGGCACCAGTTGACCGGCGCCTCGGACGTGTAGGCCAGACGATGGCCCTCCAGGACCGTGGCGCGCTCGGTCGCGGACAGGTCGGCCCAGCCACGACCCTCGGCGTCGAGCACGGCACGACGGCCGGACTCGAACTCCTCGACGAGCTCACTGATGGGGCGGGCCCTGCCGCGGCCACCATCCGCGCGGACGGCCTCGGCGTCGTACCACGCGTCCCAGATCTGCAGGAAGATCCACTGCGTCCAGCGGTAGTAGTCGTCGTCGATCGTCGCGAAGGTGCGGCGGTTGTCGAAGCCCAGCCCGAGGCGGCGCAGCTGGCGCTTCATGTTCGCCATGTTCTCCTCGGTGGTCTTCCGAGGGTGCTGACCGGTCTGGACGGCGAACTGCTCCGCGGGGAGGCCGAAGGCGTCGTAACCCAGGGCGTGCAGGACGTTCTTGCCCAGCATCCGGTGGAAGCGGCTGTAGACGTCCGTCGCGATGTAGCCGAGCGGGTGGCCGACGTGCAGGCCGACACCCGACGGGTAGGGGAACATGTCGAGGACGATGAGCTTCTCGCCGCGGGCGGCCACCTTCTCCGGCTCGGCCCACGGGCCGGCGGGGTTGGGGGCGTTGAACGTGCCGTCCTCCTCCCACCGGTCCTGCCAGGAGGTCTCGATCTGCTGCGCCATCGCCGCGGTGTAGCGGAACGGGGTGTCGTTCGTCTGCTCGCTCATGTCGTCTCTCTCGTCGCTGCTCGTCTGGGCAAAGAAAAACCCCTCGCACAGGAGGGGAGCCGCGTTGATGTCGGGAGTCCCGACCTTCGTCAACGCGGCTGCGGAAGGAGCAGCAGTCCAGCCATGCGCCCAAGGTTAGCGCAGCCCCCACGTCAGCCAGCGTCTGTGGCCCCGCCTTCCCGGGCCCCACCCCCGTCGACTGGGTGCGAACCCCCGTCAGCGGAAGAGGGCGACGACGATGAGGGCCTGCGCGACGTGGTAGGTCACGATGACCGTCAGCGGGGCCCAGCGCCGCTCGTGGACGAAGCGGTCATGGCCGAGCACCGCGTCCGAGACCACGAAGACCGCGCATCCGAGCAGCAGCAGCCAGTCCCCCTTCCAGGCTGCGACGAGCACTAGCGCGCTGAGCACGAGCTGGTAGACGAAGAMGGGCACGCGCTGCGCACCTGAGTGGCGGACGATGTCGCGCCCCAGCTTCGCGTGGAGCAGCACCAGGGCCGGCACGGCCACCAGCAGCGGCCACGGGAAGCCGTCCACCCCCGGCGTCTCGAGGATCGCCCAGATGTACGCGACGTGGGCGGCGAGGAAGGCAGCGAGCCCGACGAGGAAGCGGGTCTCGGTCGCCCGCAGCAGCGCGACGTCCCCGACCAGACAGAACGCGAGCGCCACCACCACCGGCAGCAGTGGCGGCGAGCCCGGTGCACGCCCCTCCCAGTGGAGCGACCAGGCGAGCCCCATGAGGAGCAGCACGACGAGGGGCTTGGTCAGCCGCTCGACGACGTGGTCGCCGCGCAGCACGGATCGCCAGTTGACGAGCGCCGTCACGCCGAGCGCCACGCTGATGACCCACAGGTGGGTGGTCACGGCCCCAGATTCCCAGCAACGACTCAGGTTTCGCGGGGCAGACACGCCGCGGAGCCCCACCACCTGTCGAGACGAGTCGGCGAACGTCCAGTTCTCTGCCAGACTCGTCGAATGCCCATGCGCAAGTTCCAGCACACGGTCACCGCCGACGACACGTCCGCCCGGGTCGGCAGCGGCGACCTCGACGTCCTCGCGACACCACGCCTCATCACGTGGTGCGAGAACGCCGCGTTCCAGGTCTGCAAGCAGACCATCGACGCCGACCACACGAC
>NZ_JBFULD010000167.1:0-9216 GCF_056400505.1 Terrabacter sp. P5_B1 | reverse complement strand
GGGTGACGACGCCGGGTTCGACGTCGTGTGCCACCTGCTCGACACCCGCACGCCCGGGGCGCTGAGGTCGGTGCTGCTGCGGACGCGGGCCCCCGAGGGCGTCCCGGTGCCGTCGCTGACCGGGGTCTTTCGGGGTGCGGCCTGGCACGAGCGCGAGACCCACGAGATGTTCGGCATCGAGTTGTGCCAGGCCGCACCCCGAAAGACCCCGGTCAGCGACGGCACCGGGACGCCCTCGGGGGCCCGCGTCCGCAGCAGCACCGACCTCAGCGCCCCGGGCGTGCGGGTGTCGAGCAGGTGGCACACGACGTCGAACCCGGCGTCGTCACCCTCCCGATCGGTCTCGTCGACGGCGGTCATCCAGTCGAAGTACGCGTAGCCCTCCTCCCGGGCCGCGAGCACCGTGCTGGACCACTCCCCGAAGGGCACGTCGCGCACGTCGGTGACCCTCACCGGGCACCCTCCGGCGGCTTCGGGCCACGGCGCAGCAGGGGGCGACGGACGTCACCGGCGCTGCCGACGCGGGTGCCGGCATACCTGCCCGTGAGCTTCTGTACGGAGAGGCGCTCGCTCGCGATCTGCTCCTGGAGGCGGATGATGCCGTGCAGCAGCGCCTCGGGGCGGGGCGGGCAGCCGGGGACGTAGACGTCGACGGGGACGATCTGGTCGACGCCCTTCGTCACGGAGTACGAGTCCCAGTAGGGGCCGCCCGAGTTGGAGCAGGCGCCGAAGGAGATGACGTACTTCGGCTCTGGCATCTGGTCGTAGAGGCGCCGGATCGCCGGGGCCATCTTGTCGGTGACGGTGCCCGAGACGACCATGAGGTCGGCCTGGCGCGGGCCGGGCGCGAAGGGGATGACTCCGAGGCGGATGAAGTCGTGCCGACCCATCGACGCGGCGATGAACTCGATGGCGCAGCAGGCGAGCCCGAAGTTGAAGACCCACAGCGAGTAGCGACGCCCCCAGTTGAGCACGACCTTGATCGGCTTGGGCGCGTGGCCCCCGAGCACGCCGACCGTGGCGGGACCGACCGTCGGCATCGGGAGGCTCACGGGCCGGCTCGGCTGCTCCATCACACCCACCTCAGGAGGCCACGACGCCCGGCATGGGCCAGTCCCAGCACGATGACGCCGATGAAGACGCCCATCTCGACGAGGCTCGCACGGCCGAGGGCGGCGTCCCGGATCACCGTCGCCCACGGGAAGAGGTAGACCGCGTCGACCGCGAAGATGACGTAGAGGAAGGAGAAGACGAAGTAGCGCACCTTCGTCTGCGCCCAGCCCTCGCCCACGGGGTCGACGCCGGACTCGTACGTCGTCAGCTTGGCCGCGTGCGGGGCGTGCGGTGCCAGCAGGCGCCGCACGACCATCGCTGCCGTGACGAGCAGGACGCCCGCCCCCAGCACCGCTGCGACGGCCACGTACCCGGACATGACGACCAGCCTATCCATGCGCGTTCCCCAGTGGCGTCGTCCCCGCAGGCGGCTCGTAATGTCCACGTGATGGCAACCCGCGCAAATGTCCGCAGAGGGCGATCTACCATGGAAATTACCCGCCGCACAATGCCCCGGGCAGTGAATCGTAGGGAAGATCGAGGACGTCGCAGAGCATGAGTGCCAAACTGGTCCAGAAGCTCGATCGCGTGGTCATCCGATTCGCCGGGGACTCCGGCGACGGCATGCAGCTCACCGGAGACCGCTTCACGTCGCAGACCGCGCTGCTCGGCAACGACCTGTCGACGCTGCCCAACTTCCCGGCCGAGATCCGCGCCCCTCAGGGCACCCTCCCCGGCGTCTCGAGCTTCCAGCTGCACTTCGCCGACCACAACGTCCTGACGCCCGGCGACGCCCCCGACGTGCTCGTCGCGATGAACCCCGCAGCGCTCAAGGCCAACCTGCGCGACCTGCCGCGTGGCGCGACCCTCATCGTCAACACCGACGAGTTCACCAAGCGCAACCTCTCCAAGGTCGGCTACGTCGAGAGCCCGCTCGACGACGGTTCGCTGACCAGCTACGTCGTCCACCCCGTCGCCCTGACGTCCATCGCGGTCGAGGCCCTCGCCTCGTTCACCGACCTGACCCGCAAGGAGAAGGAGCGCGCGAAGAACATGTTCGCGCTGGGACTGCTCTCGTGGCTCTACACCCGGCCGATGGACGGCACCGAGGCGTTCCTCAAGGCGAAGTTCGCCGACAAGCCCGAGATCCTCGAGGCCAACCTCGCGGCCCTGCGCGCCGGCTTCAACTACGGCGAGACCACCGAGGACTTCGCCGTCGCCTACGAGGTCGCGCCGGCCACGATGGCCCCCGGCACCTACCGCAACGTCACCGGCAACGTCGCGCTGTCGCTCGGCCTCGTCGCGGCCGCGCACCGCGCGACCCTGCCGCTCTTCCTCGGCAGCTACCCGATCACGCCGGCGTCCGACATCCTGCACACGCTCGCCGGCCTCAAGCGCTACGGCGTCGCGACCATGCAGGCCGAGGACGAGATCGCCGGGGTCGGCGCCGCGCTCGGCGCGTCCTTCGGTGGTGCCCTCGGCGTCACGACGACGTCCGGCCCGGGCCTCGCGCTCAAGGCCGAGACGATCGGCCTCGCCGTGTCGCTCGAGCTGCCGCTCATCGTCTGCGACATCCAGCGTGGCGGCCCGTCGACCGGCCTGCCGACGAAGACCGAGCAGGCCGACCTGCTCCAGGCCCTCTTCGGCCGCAACGGCGAGTCGCCCGTGGCGGTCGTGGCTCCGGCGACGCCGGCCGACTGCTTCGACATCGCCGTCGAGGCGGTGCGCATCGCGACGACCTACCGCACGCCGGTCATCGTCCTGTCCGACGGCTACCTCGCCAACGGCTCCGAGCCGTGGCGGCTGCCGCGGACGGCCGAGCTGCCCGACATCGCCGTGGAGTTCGCGACCGAGCCCAACGCCGTGGACGACAAGGGGCAGCCGACCTTCCACCCCTACCTCCGCGACCCCGGGACGCTCGCGCGGCCGTGGGCGGTCCCCGGCACGCCGGGTCTCGAGCACCGGGTCGGTGGCATCGAGAAGGCCGACGTCACCGGCAACATCTCCTACGACCCCGACAACCACGACCACATGACGCGGCTGCGCCAGGCCAAGATCGACGGGATCGCCGACACCATCGGCCCGCTCGTCGCCGACGACCCGACCGGCGACGCCGACGTGCTCGTGCTGGGCTGGGGCTCGACCTTCGGGCCGATCGCCGCGGGCGTACGCCTGGCGCGGGCCTCCGGCGCCCGCGTGGCCCAGGCGCACCTGCGCCACCTCAACCCGTTCCCCGCCAACACCGGTGAGGTGCTCCGCTCCTACCAGCGCGTCATCGTGCCCGAGATGAACCTCGGCCAGCTCGCGATGCTGCTGCGTGCGAAGTACCTCGTCGACGTCGAGTCGCACACCTCGGTGCGCGGCCTGCCGTTCCAGGCGGGCGAGCTCGCCGACGTCATCGCCACCGCCGTGGCGTCCGTCTCGGACGCGCCCCTGAAGGAGGCCGCCAAGTGACCACCGACCTGCCCGTCGACCTCGGTATGCCGAGCCACGGGGGCTCCGCTCCCGTGCACCCCCGGAACGGTGCCACCGGCACCGCCGCCGTCCCGCGCCTCGCCGACGGGACCGCTCTGACGAAGAAGGACTTCACGTCCGACCAGGAGGTGCRCTGGTGCCCCGGGTGCGGCGACTACGCGATCCTGGCCGCCGTGCAGGGCTTCCTGCCCGAGCTCGGCCTCAGGCGGGAGAACATCGTCTTCGTCTCGGGCATCGGGTGCAGCTCGCGCTTCCCCTACTACCTCGACACCTACGGCATGCACTCGATCCACGGTCGCGCACCGGCCATCGCGACCGGTCTGGCCGCGACGCGCGAGGACCTGTCGGTCTGGGTCGTCACCGGCGACGGCGACGCACTCTCGATCGGGGGCAACCACCTGATCCACGCCCTGCGCCGCAACGTCAACCTCAAGATCCTGCTCTTCAACAACGAGATCTACGGCCTGACGAAGGGGCAGTACTCCCCCACCTCGCACCTCGGTCAGGTGACCAAGTCGACGCCGCTCGGGTCGCTCGACACCCCCTTCAACCCCGTGTCGCTCGCGCTCGGGGCCGAGGCGAGCTTCGTCGCACGGACCATGGACTCGGACCGCCAGCACCTGACCGGCGTGCTGCGTGCGGCCGCCGAGCACCGGGGGTCGGCGCTCGTCGAGATCTACCAGAACTGCCCGATCTTCAACGACGGCGTCTTCGACGTCCTCAAGGACCGCACCGAGGCGGCCGCCCGCATCCTGCACCTCACCGACGGTGAGGAGGTCGCGGCCGGCGACAACGTCGTCGTCCGTGACGACCGCGGGTCGCTCGCCGTCGTGCCACGCTCCGCGGCCGACCCGGCCCGCATCGTTCGTCATGACGTGTCCGCGGCCGACCCCTCGGCGGCATTCGCGCTCTCCCGTCTCGACACTCCCGACCTCGGCCACGTGCCGATGGGGATCTTCCGCAACGTGGAGCGCCCGACCTACGACGACCTGCTGCGCGAGCAGATCGCCTCGACCCGCACGGGCGAGGTCACCGACGCCGACATCGACGCCCTGCTCGCCGGTCGGGACACCTGGACCGTGGGGGCGTGACCGCCCGAGACACCGTCTCGACGGTCGAGTCCACCCCGACTTCGAGGACACCGGACGGCGAGGTCGGCCGGGGCACGCTCCTCGGCTTCGCGGCATACGGCCTCTGGGGGCTCTTCCCGCTCTACTTCGACGCCCTCAAGCCCGCCGGTCCGTGGGAGATCCTCGCCCACCGCATCCTGTGGACCCTGCTCTTCTGCGTCGTCGTGCTGCTGGTCGTGCGTGACCTCGGCTGGATCCGGCCGCTGCTGCGTCGGCCCCGGTTGCTCGCCGGCACCACGGTCGCGGCGGTGCTCATCGCGGTCAACTGGGTCGTCTACGTCGCGGCGGTCACCTCGGGCAACACGTCCGAGGCGGCGCTGGGCTACTTCCTCAACCCGCTCGTCACCGTCGCGCTCGGCGTCGTCGTGCTCGGCGAACGCCTGCGCCTGCTGCAGTGGGTCGCGGTCGGGATCGGCATCGTCGCCGGCATCTACCTCGGGGTCTCCGGCGGCCGCGTGCCGTGGGTGGCGCTCACGCTCGCCGTGTCGTTCGCCCTGTACGGCCTGACGAAGAAGAAGGTCGGCGTCAGCCTCGACGCGATCCACGGCCTCACCGTCGAGACGGTCGTGCTGGCCCCGGTCGCCGTCGTCCTGCTCCTCGTCGTGGGCGCGCAGGGCGGTCTCGAGTTCGGGCGGCACGGCGGGGTGCACACCTCGCTGCTCGTCCTGTCGGGCGTCGTCACCGCCGTGCCGCTGCTGTGCTTCGCAGCCGCCGCGCGGCGCATCCCGCTCGTCTCCATCGGGTTGATCCAGTTCATCACCCCCGTCATGCAGCTGCTCTGCGCGGTGCTCCTGCTGGGCGAGCACATGCCCCGGGAGCGGTGGATCGGCTTCGGCATCGTCTGGGTCGCGCTCCTGGTGCTCACGGTCGACTCCCTCGTCAGCCTCCGCGGGGCGCGAGCCGCGCGTCGCGACCTGCCCGTCGACGACTGCCCGCGCTGACGGTCCACGCCGACGGTCCACGCCGACGGTCCACGCCACGGTTCACGCTGAGGGACCGGCGTCCGGCCTGCGGTGACAGACTGCCGGAGTGAGCGACATCGCCCTCGACTCCCGCACCGGTCGGTTCGTCATCGCTGCCGCCGTGCTCGGCTCGGGCATGGCCCTGCTCGACGGGACCGTCGTCAACGTCGCGCTCGTGCGGATCGGGCACGACCTCGCGGCGAGTCTGGCCGACCTCCAGTGGATCACCAACGGCTACCTGCTCGCGCTCGCCTCCCTCATCCTGCTCGGCGGCTCGCTCGGTGACCGCTTCGGTCGCCGGCGCGTCTTCGTCATCGGGGTCGCGTGGTTCACCGTCGCCTCGGCGGCCTGCGGGCTCGCCCAGTCACCCGGCCAGCTCGTCGTCGCCCGGGTGCTCCAGGGCGTCGGCGGGGCGCTCCTCACGCCCGGCAGCCTGTCGATGATCCAGGCCTCGTTCCGCCCCGGCGACCGCGGCAAGGCCATCGGCACGTGGTCCGGGCTCGGCGGGATCGCCGCTGCCCTCGGGCCCTTCGTCGGCGGGTGGCTCGTGCAGTACGCCAGCTGGCGGTGGGCGTTCCTCGTCAACGTGCCGCTGGGCGTGGCGACGGTGTGGATCGCCCAGCTGCACGTCCCCGAGACCCGGGACGAGGACGCCGACCCCCGGTTCGACGTCGTCGGCGCGGTGCTGGCGACGTTCGCCCTGGGCATCACGACCTTCGCGTTGATCGAGCACGAGGCCCTCGGCGTCGCGGGAGCCGTCGGGGTCGCCGCGGTCGGTCTCGCCGTCGGCGCCGCCTTCGTCGTGGTCGAGCGCCGCAGCTCGCACCCGATGCTGCAGCCGGCCCTCTTCGCCTCCCGGCAGTTCAGCGCGGCCAACGCCATGACCCTGCTGGTGTATGCCGCCCTCGGCGCGGTCTTCTTCTTCCTCACCCTCCAGGTGCAGACGGTGCTCGGCTACGGTCCGCTGCTCGCCGGGATGGCGTCGCTGCCCGTGACGGTGCTCATGCTGCTCTTCGCGGCCCGGGGCGGTGAGCTCGCGTCGCGCATCGGCCCGCGGCTGCCGATGACCGTCGGTCCCCTCGTGTGCTGCGTCGGCGTCCTCCTGCTCTCCGGTGTCGGCGCGGGATCGACCTACTGGACCGGCATCCTGCCCGGCATCACCGTCTTCGGCGTCGGGCTCACGCTGCTCGTCGCGCCGCTCACGGCGACGGTCCTGGCCGCCGCCCCCGACCGTTACGCCGGCGTGGCCAGCGGGGTCAACAACGCCGTCGCCCGCGCGGGCAGCCTGCTCGCCGTCGCGGCCCTGCCGGCGGTCGTGGGCCTCAGCGGCTCGGACTACGCGGTGCCAGAGGCGTTCTCGTCCGCCTACCGGACGGCGATGCTCATCTGCGCCGGGCTGCTCGCCGCCGGCGGCGTCCTGTCGTGGCTGCTCATCCGCAACCCGGCACCGGCGGGGCGGGCCGTGCCCGAGCGGGAGGGCGCGGTCGTCGAGGGCCCGGGCACACGGGCCACGAGCTCGGTTCCCGCGGGGTGGTCCTGTGCCGGCTCGGAGGGCTGCCCGGGCACGAGCCACGACCACGACGTCACGGTGCCCATCGCTGACGCATGATGGGGGCATGAGCGACGCAGCGCAGGGGTTCCGGACCGAGCACGACTCGATGGGCGAGGTCCAGGTGCCCGCCGACGCGCTGTGGGGCGCCCAGACGGCGCGGGCCGTCGAGAACTTCCCGATCAGCGGGCAGCCGGTGCCGCCGGGCGTCGTCCACGCGCTGGCACGCCTCAAGGCCGCCGCCGCCGAGGTCAACGCCGAGCTCGGGGTGCTCGACGAGGAGCGGGCCCGTGCCATCGCGGCGGCGGCCGGTGAGGTGGCGGACGGCGAGCACGACGACGAGTTCCCCATCGACGTCTTCCAGACGGGGTCCGGCACCTCGACGAACATGAACGTCAACGAGGTCGTCGCGCGGATCGCGCACCTCGCCAGCGACCTCGACGTGCATCCCAACGACCACGTCAACGCGGGCCAGTCGAGCAACGACACGTTCCCGAGCGCGCTGCGCATCGCCGCGACGTCGGCCGCCGTGCTCGACCTGGTGCCGGGACTCGAGCATCTCGCGCTGGCGCTGGGCCGCAAGGAGTCGGAGTTCGCCGACGTCGTCAAGGCAGGCCGCACGCACCTCATGGACGCCGTGCCCGTGACCCTCGGTCAGGAGTTCGGTGGCTACCGGCGGCAGGTCGAGCTCGGTGCCAGCCGCGTGCGCACCGCCGCCGAGGCGACGAGCGAGCTGCCCCTCGGTGGGACCGCCGCGGGGACGGGGCTCAACGCGGCACCGGGCTTCGCGCGCCGGGTGATCGAGCGCGTGTCGGGGGTCACCGGCCTGCCGTTCCGCGAGGCGGCGAACCACTTCGAGGCGCAGTCGGCGCAGGACGCCGTCGTCGAGCTGTCGGGGGCGCTCAAGGTCGTGGCCGTGAGCATGACGAAGATCTGCAACGACCTGCGCTGGATGAGCTCTGGGCCGCGCACGGGCCTCGGCGAGATCCACCTGCCCGACCTGCAGCCCGGATCGAGCATCATGCCGGGCAAGGTCAACCCCGTCTTGCCCGAGGCGACCCTCATGGCGTGTGCGCAGGTCATCGGCAACGACGTCGTCATCACGACGGCGGGTGCCGCGGGCAACTTCGAGCTCAACGTCATGCTGCCGGTCATGGCCAAGAACGTCCTCGAGTCGATCGGGCTGCTCACCGCGACGAGCCGGTTGCTCGCCGACCGGTGCATCGACGGCATCACGGCGGAGGTCGAGCACGCGCGGGCCCTCGCCGAGGGCTCACCGTCGATCGTCACGCCCCTCAACCGCTACATCGGCTACGAGGCCGCCGCAGCCGTCGTCAAGCAGGCCGTCAAGGAGCGCCGGACCATCCGTGACGTCGTCATCGACCGGGGACACGTCGCGGACGGCAAGCTCACCGAGGAGCAGCTCGACGACGCCCTCGACGTCCTCACGATGGCCCGTCCCGAGGCCGACACCTGACCGGGACGAGGGTCAGCCGAGGAACTGGCTGAGCGTGAGAACCGCGCCCTGCGGGTCACGCACGACGACGGTGCGCGTCCAGTCGCTGTCGCCGGTGCGCACCACCGAACCGCCGAGTCGCACAGCGCGGTCGGCGGACTCGTCGCGGTCGGCAACCGTGAAGGTCACGTGCCATCCGGGTTCGTCACCCGGTCCGAGCGGCACGACCCAGCCGATGGCGTCGGCGAACCCAGGTGGTGTGTTGCCGGCCGCCTGCCGCGCGTGGATGCCCGGGTCCACGGTGCGTGCAAGGTGGTCGCCGTAACCGGGCACCCCGATCATCGTCGCGAAGCCGACGTCGGCGAACTCCCAGCCGAAGGCCTGCTCGTAGAAGCGCTCCGCGGCCTCGGGCTCGTCGGTGTGCAGGTCGCTGAAGTTCCAGGCGCCCGGGACGTTGACCACCTGGGCCCCGAGACGGCGCGCGGCCTCCCAGAGCCTCAGCTCGAGACCCTGGGGATCGCGGACGACGACCGACCGGCCACCCTCGCCGGCCGTCGTCGGCGGCTGCACCACCGCACCGCCGAGCCGCTC